>DATHLW010000564.1:0-5001 GCA_035487675.1 Mucilaginibacter sp.
CTGATAGACCAGGTGCGTATACCACCTCAGGCAGGCCGGTACAAGATATACATCATCGATGAGGTACACATGCTTTCTCAGGCAGCTTTTAATGCCTTCCTGAAAACACTCGAAGAGCCGCCTCATTATGCTATATTCATATTAGCTACTACCGAAAAGCATAAGATACTCCCTACCATATTATCACGCTGCCAAATATTCGACTTTAATCGTATCCGGGTAGAGGATATGGCCAATCACCTTGCCTCCATCGCAAATAAAGAAAGTATCAAATATGAAGCTGACGGCTTGCATATCATTGCCCAAAAGGCGGATGGCGGCTTACGTGATGCCTTGTCCATGTTCGACCAGATCGTTAGCTTTTCAGATGGGAATGTTACCTATCGTACGGTAATTGATAACCTGAATATCCTGGATTACGACTATTATTTCAGCATTATTGATGGCCTGCTAAAGGAGGACACCGCCGGAACATTATTGTTATTTGATGAAATATTATCAAAAGGCTTTGACGGCTCTCATTTTATTTCCGGGTTGTCTGAACATTTTCGTAACCTGCTGGTGAGTAAAGATGCTACGACATTAAAGCTCCTCGAAGTAAGTGAGGGTATCAAGGCAAAATATTTGCAGCAGTCGCAGGCATCGTCTATATCTTTCCTGCTTTCAGCAATGAACATTGCCAATCAATGCGACCTGAGTTATAAATTGAGTAAGAACCAGCGGTTGCAGGTCGAACTGGCCTTACTCAAAATGTGTCACTTGCCATCAGCTTTTAATATGCTCACGACACCTGCAGGTGAGATGACTGCCCCAGCCGGGCAGGTAAAAAAAAAACCTGATACCCCAGCAGTAAGCCAGCCTGTCGAGGCAAAAGTTGCCATTGATGTGCCTGTTGTAAGTGATCAACCGGTTACTTATAATAAGACCCAACCTATTGCACCTGCGAAGGAGCCAGTAAGGAATGGGAATGAACCGTTAGTTGCCGAAAAGCCGAAGCCATCATTTGTCCCTAATCTGAACTCGCCATCAACATCTATTAAAATTCCATCATTAAAAGATCTGGGTAAAAGCTCGGCAGCGGAGATTGCAGAAGAAGATGATCCTTATATAAAAGGTGATGCGAAGGAGGACTTTACGATGGATGACTTTTTGAAGCATTGGAGTGATTACGCGGCCAAAATAAAAGCTGAACGTAACATGAGCTTATTTACGATTTTCACTGCGAATGCTCCTGTTATGTTGAAGCCGTATGAGTTTGAGGTAGTGGTGGCTAATAAGGTGCAGGAAAACCTTTTCAGAGACGAGAAACCAAGCCTGATGAACTTTTTAAGGGTGGGCCTCAAAAACTTTAATATAGAGGTCAGTACCAGGATCGATGAGATCAAAGCTGCTAAACGACCATATACTACCACTGAAAAATATCAGCATATGGCCAGCAAGAACCCTCAATTGGCTGAATTGAGGAGGCGGTTTAATTTAGATCTGGATTAATAAGATCAAGCACCTTATAATAATGAACATTGAATGCTGAATTTTAAATGATGAAATTTAACTTCGATATTCATTATTCGGAATTCGCTGTCCGATATTTAAAATCATTATCTCGGCCTATCATTCTTCGGATATCCTTCCTCGTCCAGGTCTGTGCGACTATCTTCCGGGGTTCGCGAAAGGATATCATCTATCGGGTCAACTTCTACAATTTTCCCATCGCTGTCAATGTGCATACCTAACTGATCCACATCGGTTTCAAGCGATTCGTTAGGGATATATTCATCCACGGCGTCGAAGGGATTAGCTTCATCATAGCTGGAGTTCATATCAGCGCCATTTTTCACAGATGTGTGATAAGGGTCGGGGTGTTGATAATCAGGATCCTCGCTTTCTACATCGTATTCAAAGCTATCGTCATCTGCGTTGAAATTCAAGTCTTCAACATCAGATTCCTCACCCAAACTGTCCTTTAGTGTTCTGTCCCTGTCAGAATTTTCGTCATCAAATTCTGGATAGAGTTTTCTCCTGGCCATAATTCATGTTTCTTAAATTAACAATAAAGTTCGGCTAAGGATTTGACAAAATGATATAAATTTCGAATTAAAAATTGATCTGTTTTCGGTACGACGTTACTTCACCAAGTGAGAATTTAACTCCTATTACAAATTGGGTGTATGCATCATTAAGATGCCCAGCTTTAAAACCATCCAGTTCGTCGCCAAAGACGTAGTTGTATTGGTAACCAATATCAATTTTTATATCAGGGCGTTGGTATTTGTTAAATATTTTGAATTCGTAACCGACGCGAATAGGTACGAAAAGCTGGTTAGCTTTATCTACACCAGGCGTATAATAGCCGGGGAATTGAACAGAATACCTGTTTATGCTGGATATTTTACTGTAAATGATGCCTACTCCTGTACCGACGTACAAATTCTTCAATGCATTTGCTAATCCATTCTTCGAATAATCAATTACCTCACCGGCTTGCAGTTGTATCCTGAAAGCATAATATTCATAGTCAGTCGCAAATTGTCGTCCCAGTGGATCATTGATTGCATCACCACCTGCAAGTTTGCCAAACTGGGCTTCAAAAATATAATTCAGGAAAGGACTTTGGTTGTAGTTAAAATTGAAGTTGACGCCTTTGGTGCTTTTAGGAGTCACTACATCGCCATAAAATTGATTAAAGCCTAAAGAAAAACCAACGTCATACCGGCCATAATCGTAGCCAATCTGGGCTTTTGACAGGAAGGGCGTTAAACATGTAAGGAGAGTAAAAAGTGCAGTTCTTACAATAAGTTTTGTCATAATCAGAGGTGGCCCTAACGATTGATAGGCAGAGATTTATTTTAAATATGTCACAATTTTATAAAAATAACTTTAATGTTTCACTAATTAACGTTGAAAACGGAATATTTGTTCAATAAAGCCAATAATAATTTCAACAAAGTATTTAACAAATAGGAATACCATTTTTTTATATTTGAGCCCTTTTAAAACAGAAAACAAAACCAGGTTATGTCAAAAATTAAAGTAGCAAATCCCGTTGTAGAGCTTGACGGTGATGAAATGACCCGCATTATATGGAAATTTATTAAAGATAAACTGATCATCCCTTACCTTGATCTGGATATAAAATATTACGATCTGGGTATTGAATACCGCGACCAGACTGACGACCAGGTTACTATTGATGCTGCCAATGCAATAAAAAAATATGGTGTTGGTATTAAGTGTGCCACCATCACACCTGATGAGGCACGTGTAGAAGAATTCGGTTTAAAGCAAATGTGGAAATCACCTAACGGGACGATCCGTAATATATTGGATGGTACTGTTTTTCGTGAACCAATTGTAATGTCAAATGTTCCGCGCCTGGTGCCAAACTGGACCGCGCCTATCTGCATTGGCCGTCACGCTTTTGGCGACCAGTATCGCGCTACCGACTTTTTAACCAAGGGGAAAGGCAAACTGACCATTACTTTTACTCCTGAAGATGGTGGTGCGGTACAATCATACGAAGTATTTAATTTTAAAGGTGATGGCGTAGCATTGGCTATGTACAATACAGATGAGTCCATCAAAGGGTTCGCACGTGCCTGCTTTAACCAGGCATTACTAAAGAAATGGCCTTTATATCTTTCAACAAAAAATACCATCCTTAAAAAATATGATGGCCGTTTCAAAGATATCTTCCAGGAGATATATGAAAACGAATTTAAGTTGGAGTTTGAAGCTAACCAATTGACTTATGAGCATCGCCTGATAGATGACATGGTAGCATCAGCCTTAAAATGGCATGGTAATTTTGTTTGGGCCTGTAAAAACTATGATGGTGATGTACAATCTGATACTGTGGCACAAGGTTTTGGATCATTAGGCTTAATGACTTCAACCTTAGTGACCCCTGATGGTAAAACCATGGAGGCTGAAGCAGCACACGGTACCGTTACACGCCACTACCGCGACCACCAGGCTGGTAAACCAACCTCAACCAATCCTATTGCCTCTATCTTCGCATGGACAAGAGGTTTGGAGTTCCGCGGTATGCTGGATAACAACAAAGAGTTGATCAAATTCTGCAAAACGTTGGAAGAAGTTTGTATCGAAACTGTTGAAAGCGGCAAAATGACCAAGGACCTTGCTATTACCATTAAACCAAAAGTGGAACACGGTAAAGATTACCTGTACACCGAAGAGTTCCTTGAAGCGATAGATGAGAATTTGAAGAAGAAGCTGGGGAAATAACTGCTTTCGATTTTAAATATGGAGCCCATTTGTGAAAACGAATGGGCTTTTTGTTGGATTTATTTGCCTATTTTTGAAGTATGAAATTTACAGCAATCATCGAAAAAGGCGAAAATGGGTGGTTTGTAGGCCAGGTGGAGGAGCTGCCCGCAGCTATTTCACAAGGCAAAACCATTGAGGAATTAAAGGAAAACCTGATTGATGCTTTAAAATTGTTGTTAGATACTAATAAGGAACTTACGGAGAAAGAATATTTAGGCAGAACAACTATTAAAGAAGAACTCGAGCTAATATAATGAAGCGTTCTGCTTTAATAAAACATCTTGAAAAGAATGGTTGTCGTCTTTTACGCGAAGGTGCCAATCATGCAATTTATGTTAATCCCATCAATCAAAAGCAAACAGCAGTTGGCCGACACCAGGAACTAGACAATTTGCTTTGTAAAAAAATCTGTAAACAACTCGAAATCCCTTCTGTATAATAATTCAATTTAATATATCTATGCAATCATTATATCCCTTAAAATTCAAAACCATTTATAAAGACAAAATCTGGGGAGGCCAGAAGATCAAAACCTATTTGCATAAGGATTTTGATGGCCTGCCAAATTGTGGTGAAACCTGGGAAATATCGGGTGTTAAATCGGATGTTTCTGTGGTTGCTGATGGTGACTTGGAAGGGGAATCATTAGCTGACCTGCTCGAAAAATATCAGGATGAACTGGTAGGTAAAAAGGTATATGATCACTTCGGCAAT
>DATHLW010000565.1:0-5751 GCA_035487675.1 Mucilaginibacter sp.
TAACTAAATCGAAATTTTATTCATTTAAAGTATCAAACAAATACTTATTGGTCAGGATTGAAAAATACCGTGTTTTAACTAAAAAATACCGTTAAAACACGGTTTGTTTTCTTTAAGGTTAACTCTTATTATTGCTTGGGAAATAATGTTACCTGACCTATCTTCAATGCAATGACAAAAAATAATCTAAAATTTGCGGCATATACAATTTTATTACTAATAGTCTGTTCTGCCGGGCAGGTTTTGGCCCAAACTCCTGTTCGAATGGGCCCCGCCTCTGCTGACGAAATAAAAAGTGCCAGAACAGCATTAGAGGCTAACATGAATGATGAGAAAGCACATAGAACTTACATATTCGCAATGGGTTTAGGCAATCCGCTTCTTATAGCTCAATATGAGGAATGGATGAAAAAATATCCTGAAAATATAAATATCCCCTTGTCCATAGGTACCGTTTATTATCGGGCCGAAATGTCGCAAGGACGGCAGTTTTTGGAAAGAGCTGCCTCAATGGAACCTCAAAACGCTAAAATATGGTTCATGCTTTCTGAAGATGCTTTTAGAATGGGTGAGAAGAAACTGTCAAGGGAATATATGAAAAAAGCATCCCTTGCGGACACTTCAAATGCCAGTTACGCGTTTGGTTATCTTTGGTCTTTTGCAGATAGCGATCCAAACTATTATAAGCAGAAAGTTTTTGATTTTGTAAAACGTTTCCCGGAAAGTGAACAAGGCGCTACAGCCCTATATTGGCTAGCCGAACGCACTACAAATATTAACGACAGGATTAATTATTTCGAAGAACTCCGTAAATTATATCCTCCGCAAAAATTTAGAAGGTCAGCGTCCAGAATGATACATTTGGCTGATGACTATCTGCAAACAGACCCTGGAAAAGCCTTAGCATTAATCAACGAGATGGGTGAAGGAAAAGATTGGGAGATCCGCAAACAAGTGGCTGAATCATTAATACAAATCGACAAACTGGAGCAAAATCAAAACTATAAGGATGCCATTATTGAACTTGACCAGGTAAAACTTCCGGGGTTTAATTATATTAATGACTTCATAACATTAAAGAAAGCTGCTTTGCAGGAAAAAGCCGGCGATGTTAAAGCTGCTTACGACAGCCTGGCTGTAAAGTTTGCAAAACTGCCCACTGACCAGCTTGATGCTGCCCTTGAATTCTACGGAAAGAAAATAGGTAAAGATAAGGAGCAAGTTGTGAAAGATATTGAGACGATCAGGAATAGTACAGCAATTCCGGCTTATCCATTTGAGTTGGGACTTTATACAAGTGATGGCAAATTAGGCTTGGAAGGCCTGAAAGGTAAAGTAGTATTGCTTACGTTCTGGTTCCCGGGTTGCGGTCCCTGCAGGGAGGAATTTCCGCACTTCCAGGCGGTGATTGATAAATTCAAAGGTAATGACGTGGTATATGTAGGGATCAATGTATTTCCTGAGCAAGACCCTTATGTGATCCCCCTTATGGAAAATGCCAAATATTCGTTTATCCCTTTACGCGGTACCTCGGCGTTTGCCGCTAAATACTTCGGTGTAGATGGGGAGCCTGAAAATTTTCTGATAGACAAAGACGGAAAGATTATCTTCAAACATTTTCGGATCAATAATACTAACCATCGCACGTTGGAATTAATGATATCCTCGTTATTACAAAAAGGTCAGCAAAGTAATTAATTCTTTTTTACGGCGAATTGGGGAGACAGGGGTGTAAATATGAAGTAAAATAACAAAAGAGATGAGTATCTTTCCCTATTACAAGCAACCTGATCAAATGGACTACGGCCCAACCTGCCTGCGCATGGTGGTCAAACATTATGGAAGAATTTTAGAGTAGAAGCCTTATAAAAGTTCGTGACTGATACAGACGCAGACGTCAGTTTTTGAAAATACCGTGAAAACACGGGGGGGTTATTTGAGATGTATTGAAGAGATTGTTTAATAGCTTTTTTGTAAAACCTATATTTCTTAAGGTGTTCATGAGTGCTTCACAGTTTAGGATGGGCTTCACTCAGAGCGTAAGCTATTCACCGGGTTGGCTGATGCAGCTTTCATCGATTGAGCAGCACTGGTTAAAAGCAACGCGTACTCGTGATCTTTAACTGCCCGTCGTTTTTACTGCACCATCGGCTCAACCAAAAGTACCAATTAAATCACTTGTCAAAAACCTTGTTCGTAAAGTTTTTGCAGGGTTTGGTGTAAATTATTTCATGAGTGATCCTACGATAAATACCTTCATCTGTAGGGGGTAATTTAATTAATACCAAAATAGATAGATATATTAAAGCGCAAGAAACTATCTGTAAAAGGTTGTATTAGAATGATTTATGGATAATATCATGTGTATATTTTAATATATCGCTTTAATACATACGCATTCGTCAGTTTTTAAAAATACCGTGTTTTCACGGGGTGTTTTTTTAAAAAAAGCATTATAAATTAGTTAATAGATTTTTTAACCAATAACACCTGATCTTAAACCTTATGATTTCCCTAAACAGCCATGCCAATGTGGATGCTTCCGTAATTAAGATTTTAAAAGCATTATCTATTCCCGTTGACAGCAATAAAATAGTTGATGAATTAGAAAAACACCCTGACTACCCAAGCCTACTCGCCATAAGCGATGTGCTGAACAACTTTGATATTGAAAATAATGCGTTCCGGATACAGCTTGATGAATTATCCCTCGTACCCTGTCCCTTTATTGTTCATACCCGTTTAAACGGCGGAGATTTCTTAATGATTAATAAAATAAACGCAGACAAAATTGTCGTTTCAAGTGAAAAATGGGATAAACACAAAATGCCTTTGAGTGAATTTAATAAAGCATTTGATGGAATAGTTTTAACTGTGGAGCACTCTGAGGATAGTAAGCAATTTAAACCGCTTTCAACAAGTTTAAAAGAAGTAAAAACACCTTTGGCTGTATTTGGCTTGTTGCTGGCTTTTGTTATTACTATCGCATTTCATACTGAATATTTTATAAATTATAGCTGGCAGATCCTATTGCTTACTGCATTTAAAACAGTTGGGCTAATAACGTCAATCCTTCTTCTGGTACAGTCCATTGATACTAATAACCCCCTTATTCAAAAGTTATGTACAGGTAATAATAGTGATTGCAAGGCTATCCTGTCGTCAAAGGCCGCAAAAGTCCCGATAGCTATCGGGATTGAAGGACTGTCGTGGAGCGAAGTGGGCTTCTTTTATTTTGCAGGAACCTGGCTTATTATGCTTTTTAGCGGCCATTCAACTCCTGTGTTGCAGGTAATAGCTGTTCTGAATATTGTGAGTTTGCCCTACACCTTTTATTCTATCTATTACCAGGCGCGTATTGCTAAACAATGGTGTGTGCTTTGCTGCACCGTTCAAGCTTTACTTTGGCTCGAGTTTATTCCTTCGGTAACAGCTTTTAGTACGCCATTTACTTTGCCGAATTACACTGAATGGAGTACAGTATTCATCTCTTTCCTGCTGCCCATCGTTTTATGGATACTTATAAAACCGCTTCTCCTGAAGCTGCAGCAGGTAAAGCCCTTAAAGGAACAATTGCGTAAATTCAAATACAATTCAGAGCTTTTCAATTCTGTGCTTAACAACCAGCCTAAATATGCTTTGCCATCAGAAGATTGGTCGATAATATTAGGAAATACCGAAGCCACCACAAGTATTACCATGGTTACCAACCCTTATTGTCCGCCATGTTCCAAAACACATAAATTATTAGATGAATTACTGGAACAGCGTTCGGATATACAAGCGCGTATTGTGTTTACAGCCAATAATACCGATGAAGATATTAAAACCCCGGTAAGCCGCCACATGATGGCATTAAACGAACTGGCTGATAAAACCATAGTAAAAAAAGCGCTGAACGACTGGTATGAGCAAAAACAAAAAGACTACAAAGCCTGGGCAAAGGCTTATCCTGTGGAGGTAAATGAAGCCGGATTTTATAAGATAGATAACCAGAAAGACTGGTGCAAAATGGCAGAGGTGACCGCTACGCCAACATTGTTGCTTAACGGTTACCGCCTGCCTGAATTTTACCAGCTACCCGACCTGAAGTATATGCTCGACTAAAGCACATAACGACACTTTGCAAAGTAAAGGAGCATGCACTTTGTACATACATGCCGCTTAAATGCCGGGGCGTGGTACCGGCAAATATCTGATTAAATCCAATAAAATGAAAACAGAGAAATTAAGCCTTAAAAACATCAAGAATGTACTTGGCAGGGAAGAAATGAAGAAAATTATGGCTGGAAGTGGTAGTGGCCCAGGCGGTTGTTCTATTGCCGGACAGAGCTGTGATGTTGCAAACGGCGGTTTTTGCTGCTCGTCTTTAACCTGCCATAGCCCATTTGGTGAAGGTTCCGGAACCTGCCAGTGATTTTTTAATGACCTAGGGCGGCCTGATCCGCTGCCCAGGCATTAAAAAGAACGACCTTCAATTGTTTGATTTAGATGGATTCACAGAATTATGAAAAAGATTTTATTTACGTTTTGCCTCTTTACGGTTGTCGCATCACAGATTTTAGGCCAGCCTGTTAAAACTAACTCGACAGATATTGTCGGTAAATTGAAAGGTTACTTATCATTGCATATTTTAGAGAAAATCTATCTGCATTTCGATAAATCCTATTATGCCTCAGGCGATACCATTTACTTTAAAGCCTATGTTACTTTGGGCGAAAAGCACCAGTTATCCGGCCTGAGCGGCGTGCTGCATGTGGACCTGATCAATCCGGGTAATAAAATCGAGCAGGGTATTAAACTGCCATTAGTGAATGGACTGGCCTGGGGTGATTTTGTTTTACCTGACACACTTCAGCCGGGCAATTACCGCATTAGGGCCTATACCCGGTGGATGTTGAACGATGGCAATCTTTTTGAACAGGCCATTCCTGTTGGCTCTATCCATACTCAAAAAGTGCCCGAAAACAGCACTGTTAAAACAGTTATTGCAAAACCAGATCTACAATTCTTTCCTGAAAGCGGTCAATTGATTGCCGGTTTACCCGCCAAAGTAGCCTTCAAAGCGCTTGGCGTTAACGGGTTGGGTTTAGGTATTAAAGGTTCTGTGACAGATAATTCAGGAAAGACAGTTGAACATTTTGAGTCTTCCCATCTGGGCATTGGCTGTTTTACTTTTACACCCGAAGCAGGAAAATCCTATAAAGCCAATGTCACCTTCGCAGACGGTAGCCGGAATATGGTAAATCTGCCTACTCCAATTGTAAAAGGTATTGCTTTGTCTGTCAATAATGATTCATTGCCTAAAGCAGGAATAAAAATATTAGCCAATACCACTTACTATATTGAGAACAAAGGGAAAGACTATACACTTTTGATCTATTCAGGCGGATCAGCTACCACAGTTTCTCTAAAGCTGGATAGTTCGATTATTTCTTTAGATATCTTGAAAAAGCGCCTACATACTGGTATTACCACCGTCACCTTGTTTTCTGATACCAATGAACCTCTATGTGAACGTTTGATCTTTGTTCAGAACTATGACCAGTTAAGTTTGAACCTTTCTTCCAATAAAGGCAGTTATGCTGCCCGCAAAAAAGTCAGCATTAAACTGAATGCAAAAACAAGGGCCGATTCCGCTTCCATGGGTCATTTCTCCGTTTCGGTGATCGATGAAAGTAAAGTGGATGTCAATGAAGATAAAGAAAGTACTATCTTGAGCAATCTGTTACTAACTTCCGATCTGAAAGG
>DATHLW010000566.1:0-9238 GCA_035487675.1 Mucilaginibacter sp.
TGATGGTCCAATACAGGAACATAATCGTCGCCCCGCTGGCCAGCGCACAGGCCATATTAGTGAAGTAAGCTACTTTATGCACATCGCCAAAACTCAATAGCGAGAACACTTTGCATATCATTGCAAAAAGCGGGTAACCCGGTTGGTGCGACACCTGCAAACGATAGGCGCAGGAGATAAACTCGCCGCAGTCCCAAAAGCTTACCGAAGGTTCAAGGGTTAAAATGTAGGTAGTTGAAGCAATGACGAAGCAAAGCCAGCCCAAAAGGTTGTTGATCTTGTTGTAGTGCATGGTTATCAGGGTAAAATTTTATCAATACCCTAATATCCGCCTTATTTATAAGCTATTTATAATGAGCATGTTCAGTTTAACATCTTTTAACAATATTTAACGATTGAACTTTTAAATGTTAAAATTTCAGCGCTGCCCCTGTCTCAAAATAAAAGATGTTGCCGGTTACCATGCCTTTGGTAATACGTGGTGGCAGTTTATTCTCGGCTATGGCATAGGTTGGTGTAAAGCTCAGGATCAACACACCCACTTTGTACTCTACCGGTGCTGAGAATTCATAG
Source organism: Mucilaginibacter sp. (assembly GCA_035487675.1). GTDB lineage: Bacteria > Bacteroidota > Bacteroidia > Sphingobacteriales > Sphingobacteriaceae > Mucilaginibacter. The sequence goes on from DATHLW010000566.1 coordinate 574, forward strand.
TCGAGCATTTTAAACTTGCTCAACTGTTCTTTACGTTTGGGAATCAGTTTCTCTGCTGCGGCTTGCAAAGCCTGTCCTACGGCGGTCAGTTTAAATTTTTTCAAGACGAAGTAAGCATCATAAAAGTTCTGTGTGCCTGCATTAAACGTTGCCGTTGGTGAGATAATGAACAGGTCTTTATCACCAAATACTCCATCGACGGCAAAATCATGTGATATGCTCCCGCTTACAAAAATGTCATGACCAAAACCCTGTTTAAGAAAGTTATAGTCCACACTGACACTTGGGGTTATAACGCTGGCAATATCATATAATAGGTTGGCATTGATAGTACTGCCGATTGCCGAACCGATCTGTGTACTGTTAGCAGTATAAAAAACTTTAGTAAAGGATATACCGCCGCTTAAGTTATCGGTAATATCATAATCGTAACCTAAAGCCGCGCTGCCGCCATCCAGTTTATGGGCCGTCCTGTTGGGGATATAATCTGCACTTCCTGATATAAATATGCCATTTTTAAAAGTGTATTTAATATCCGGCAAAATGGTCGGCGTACGCACCGTATCAGCTCTGCCAAAAAATACATTATTGCTTAAATAATTAACGCCGACCTTAAAAGAAGCCTTTTTCTCAGGTTTTTCCTTTTCCAGTTTATCCAACAGGTCACTCACATCTTCCGTTTCAGTGGTTTGGGCAAACGTTTTGACGGCGGAAAATAGTAGTAATAAAGTAAATAGGGGTATGTAAAAAACTTTCATCAAATAATTTAATAATAGTGATAAATAAGACTCAATAGACCGTAATACGATAAAATGGTTTAATCGGTTAAATAAAAAATAAATATTATCCGATTATTAAACCATATATAATTTTTATCGTCATACCGATAACAAACAAAACAAAAACAAAAAAATTAAAAACGAAAAGTTATGAAAAGATTTAGTTTAACAGCAGTTGCATTATTATTCGCAGTTGCAACATTTGCTCAATCGAGTACCCCTGCAAGTACTACGCCTGCAACCACCCCGACTCCTGAAGTAAAAGCACAAATGAAAGACCTGCGTCACGACATCCGTGCTTATGACAACAAAAAAGCCGACGCTAAAAAGGATATTAACAAAGGCGATCTGACAGATGCCCAAAAAGACCTGGCTGCAGCTAAAGCTGACAAACAGGAAATTAAGGCCGATGCAAAAACCCTGAAATCAGAAGGTGTTGCACATCCGGTTAAATTAGCTGATAAACAAGTGAAGAAGATCGATGAAAAAGATGTAAAGGCGGACCTAAAGGATATCAAGGCCGATAAGAAGACTGAACAGAAGGACATTAAAGATGGCGATCTGGCTGGTGCACAGGCTGCCCAGAAAGATTTGAAGGCTGACAGAAAAGACCTTAAAAAGGATGTAAAGGAAGCTCGTCGTGATGGTATTAAGCATCCAGTTCGTCGTGCCAAATAACCCCAAATATATAGTTTAACTGCTCTATTTTTTAACAGAAGGGGTGCTGCAAATGCAGCACTCCTTTTTTATTGATTCCTTTTTCGTAGTTCTGCGAATAATATCATTAATACTACCGCCAGAAGGATACCCACTGGCATATCGCGGGTAGCCAGGCCAACAGACAGTCCTATAATTATAGCAGCGACATAGTAACTTTTTGAGCGGGGACTAATCACGGCGGCGAAGATAGTTTTTTTACCCAGCACGCGATCGCTGTTAAATGTGGATTTTAGTCACTTCAAGGTTATCTATTACTTCTATCAAATTGTAATTAAAATTTATCTGCCTATCTTTGCAGTATTCAAAGAAAAGGTTAAAAATAAAGTATAGATAATGAGAAAGTTCAACATTAAAATTGCCAAAATTAGTTTATTGGTAGCTGCATTTAGTATTTTGATATCAGGTTGCAGTTCATTTACCAAAACCGAAAAAGGTGCCGCTATCGGTGCAGGTGGCGGAGCCGTGCTTGGTGGATTGATTGGCAGGGCAGCGGGCAATACCGCTTTAGGTGCTATAATAGGCGGTGCAGTAGGCGGTACAGCGGGCGGTTTGATTGGCCACAAAATGGACAAACAGGCAGCCGAAATCAAACAGACCGTACCAGGCGCGACTGTGACACGCGAAGGTGAAGGTATAGTTGTAAAGTTTGACTCAGGTATTTTGTTCGATATCGATAGGACCGACGTAAAACCTTTGGCCCAAACTAATTTGCAAAAACTGGCCGTATCCTTAAAAAATAATCCGCAAACCAATATTCTTGTCGTTGGCCATACGGATAGTACCGGTACTGCTTCGCATAACATGGATCTCTCTGTTAGGAGAGCGGCATCAGTAAGGTCATATTTAATTAATGACGGTGTTGACGGATCACGGTTAACCACACAGGGTAAGGGCGAAACAGAACCAATTGCTGATAACAGAACGACTGAAGGTCGTGCACAAAATCGCCGTGTAGAGATCGTAATTGTTGCAAACGACCAAATGAAACAACAGGCTACCCAGGCTGCACAGTAAATTGTTGCCAGGCGCATTATAAAATAACATTTAAATAAGAAAGGATAAACCTGATAAAGGTTTATCCTTTCTTATTGTCTGATAATACCTTTTACTTCGTTTTGGTAAACGAATAAACAACATAGGCTGTTTTATCACCTACGCTCACCGGAGATTTTAATGTCATATAAGTACCATCGATGTTAGCCACCACCAATTGATACCCTTCCTGAACCTTTCTGGCGCTGTCCCCCTGGTAAAGTTTCTTAAATTGGAACAACTCACCACTAGTGTTATTATATGACCAAAATATGGTTTGCGACGTTCCATTGGCTAAAGTATAGGTGCCATTACCGCTATTGGTAAGCACCCAGGTACTGCCATTAAAAGCCTCGGGCGAGGCCTGGTCAAAAACTGTTTGCACCGAACCCGGCAGCAACCCCTCATAGCTTACTTTGTTAAGTGCCCATGTACCGACAAAACGTGCTCTCGAAGCTCCTGCAACTGTAGCAGGGAGCTTTTTAACAGTTGTGCATGCTGAAAAAGCAAATACTAAGACAATAACTATGGCAGATGTTTGAAATATTTTCTTCATGGGTGTAATATTATTTACTGCAAAAATAATATAAATCTCACCAATGAAAACATCCATTTATTTTATAATATGAGGCCGCATATAAAATTGTAAAACAGCTGTTTATTGCCACAAAGATTAATGCTGAGTTCTCAAAATGCCAAATACCGGCTTCACAATATTTAACATTAAAAGTTAAAATAGGTTAAACTAATTTTCGTTATTGTAGTCATACCATAGCTTTAGGGAATATTTATAATTCTGATTAATAAAAATTTGAATGATAAAACCTGTACGCAACAACCCCTTATTAAAAAGACAATTTTATGCTAAAGCGTATTTTGGTATTAGACGACAACCAGCACATATTGGAAGCTGTGGAAGAAGCTCTTACTTACGAGAAGTTCCAGGTATTGATCACCTCTGACAGTAACAACCTGATAGAAATCGCTAAGATTTTTCAACCCGATTTATTTATTCTGGATGACCGGCTTGCGGGCCGTAAATCATCCGATGATATCTGCAACCAGCTCAAATGGCATCCCCGGTTCGGAAACACGCCCGTAATGCTATGCTCTTATTATTATCACCGGGGTGCCGATTTTTCATCCCTGCCGTGCGATGACATCATTGCAAAGCCCTTTGGTTTGGATGAATTAGTGAACAAGGTAAATAATCTCATTTTAGATTAATCTTTCAATCAAACACTAACCAGTTTGCGCATGCCGGTTAACAAAGGTAGCCGCAAGTTTAAAATCAAATCATAAGCAGCCTTGGTCCTGGATTAGTAATAGCTAAAGAAATCCTTGAAAAAACAGCGGAAAGTTGTCCATCAAACGTGAGTTAGGCAAAGCACATCATTTGCGTTAAATCTATTGAATATTGGACCTGTACTTACTTTTAGGTCAGTATCGAAGAAAAACCACGAAAACATAGATACACTTTTCTATTTTATTGTCTAAATTGGCAACAAGAAATATGTAACATACCTAAACTACCTATGGCCTTAAACTTTAAACCGGGGATTTTCATATGCGCGTTAATCCTGGCTGTTAACTCGTACGCCTGGAGCCAAACCGATAGCAGCTTTCTAAGTCATGCGGCAGAGAAGCTTTCTCAGCAGCCTGCAATAGAAAAAGTGTACCTTCACCTCGATAAACCAGGCGGTTATTTTTCGGGCGATACAATATGGTACAAGGCCTATACAGTTGTTGGCCAGCATCATCAGTTATCGGCATTAAGCGGTGTTTTATATATTGAACTGATCAGCCCGAAAGACACAATGATAACCCGCCAAACTCTTCATCTGTTATCAGGTGTAGCATGGGGCGAAATTCCTCTAGCGCGCGGGCTCAGGCCGGGAAATTATCGCATAAGGGCCTATACAAATTGGATGAGGAATACCCCCGATTATTTTTATGACCAGCGGATCAGGATAGGGGGTATTTCTCCGGGCCTTACAACACCGGTGGTCGGTAAAAGTCCCGATGTGCAGTTTTTTCCGGAAGGTGGTAATCTGGTTACCGGGGTACGATCCCGTATAGCAATCAAGTCGGTAGGTGCTAACGGTTTGGGGGAGGACATCCAAGGTAGTATAGAAGACAATGAAGGTAATGTAGTGGCCGATTTTGCTACTTCACATTTAGGTATGGGCGTTTTTGCCCTTATCCCGCAAAGCGGAAAAACTTATAAAGCGAAGATTAACGTACCGGGTGAAACGACATTTACCGTCGATTTGCCGAAAGCAATGGATGCTGGCTATACTTTGGCCCTGAACAATAGCTCAAAAGATAGTATTTACATTAAGATCGCAGTAAACGATAAAGTTTTAAACGAACAGCGGGGCAATACTTTTTACATCATTGCACAAAACAGTGACAAAGTATATTATACCTCACGCGGTAAACTGGAAGGATTGATCTATATAGCTAAAGTAGAAAAAAGCCGTTTCCCTACCGGGATAGCACAGTTTACATTATTCTCTCAAAATGGTGAGCCACTCGCCGAACGTATCGCTTTTATAAAAAGCGCTGATACTTTACAATTACATCTAAACACTGACAACCAAGCCTATGCAACCAGGGGGAAAGTAAAACTCGATCTCAGCACAACAGATAAATCTGCCAAATCAGTTCCCGGTAGCTTCTCTGTAGCGGTGATCAACGAAAGCAGGGCGGGAATAAATGAGAATAATGAAAATACTATACTAAGCACCCTATTGCTGACATCAGATCTGAAAGGATACGTTGAACAACCTAATTATTACTTTATCAATATCGATGATCAGAAAATGGCCGACCTTGATGTACTGATGCTGACACAAGGCTACCGCAGGTTTGAATTGAAAAAGATATTGAATGATGCCCCCACTGCTATTTCCTTTCAGCCTCAAAAATCAATTGAGTTATCCGGAGAATTAAAAACACCATCGGGTAAACCCATACCTAATGGTAAAGTTATTTTGGCGGCAACAAGAGAAAAGTTTATTGTTGATACGGTGGCAGACTTTTCAGGCAAGTTTAAATTTACCAATCTTGACTTATCTGATACATCCAAGATAGTATTAAGAGGCCGCAAGGAGAACAATGGCAGCAATGTAATGATCTATGTAAAACAACAGGAATATCCGCCGGTAACAAACAGCCAGCAAAAACAATATACCGATATTATTACTGGAATAAAATTAAGTCCGGAAATGCTGAAAAACATTGAAGGATATCAGGCGCAGGTGAAAGAGGACTCACTAAAAAAACTGCATGAACTGTCCGGTGTAAGCATAAAGGCAAAAAAGGCCGCCAAGCCCGATAAATATAATGGCTACGGTACTGCCCTTGAAAAATACATTGATATGAGTAGTTTGAGCAATTATATTAATGTTGATCAGGTAATAAAAGACTTAGTACATACACGCGATGATCAGGCATGGGTCATAGTTATTGACGGGCTTGAATTATACGATCGGGGGGCTTTGGCTACTTATTCACCCAGCGAAATTCAATCTATTAAAGTTTCAGAAGTAGGGGGGTATAGCCCGGAATACAGAACAACGAGCGCACATTATGTTGTAATTGAGACCAAACGATACGCAGGTACTGACACCACAACTTTAAAAGAGGTTAAAATCACAGCGAAAAAAGCAAAAAAAGGCCCGGATCTCTCCCATTCCGATAATCTGAACGGGCCCGGCAATGCCGATCAGGTAATTATGGGAGAGACAATATCCGGATGTATTACACTGTCAGACTGCCTTACAGGAAAGGTATTTGGTGTAACATTTGGAAGCGATGGGGCACCCCATAGTACACGTACAGGCGGGCGGCTTGGTGGTTCACCTCCTGCTATGGTTGTGATTGTCGATGGCAGTGTATTACCCGGCAGTTCATTAAACCAGATTAATGCCGTTGACATCTATAGTATTGAGGTATTAAGGAGCGGGTCGTATCTGGCTTTATACGGCTCTAATGCCCCTGGAGGAGCCCTGGTGATCACTACCCGCAGGGGTGGTGACAGTAATTATGTAACAAGTACCATTCCCGCCGGCCTCATCACCTATCCTTTTAAAGGATATTTTAGAGCAAAAACCTTTTATACACCAAAATATACTCATGCGAAAAGAGACGGCGAACCTTACGACCTGCGCAGTACTATTTACTGGAACCCTAACGTGATAACCGATAAGGACGGCAAGGCCTCATTTGAATATTTTAATGCTGACACCAGGGGCACCTACCGGGTGGTAGTTGAAGGCATTGATGATAACGGCAACCTCGGCCGTCAGGTGTACAGGTATAAAGTGGAGTAGTGAGTAGTGAATGGTGAATAAACTTTCTGACTTCCGACCTCAGACTTCTGACTTCAGCCTTCCGACCTCTTCTTCAATGTAATTACGGTGATCTCCGGCCATATACCCAGCCTGCCCGAAAATGCCAGGAAACCGAATCCCCTGTTTACATAAAGCTGCCTGCCGTTTTGCTCTGCCCATCCGGCCCAGTCAAAATAGCGGTATTGCACAGGGCTCCAGCGTAAGCCGGCTGTTTCTACGCCAAACTGCGCTCCGTGGGTATGCCCTGATAAGGTCAGGTGTATCTTGGTTGGATTAAAACGTACCTTTTCTTCCCAATGGGTCGGGTCGTGTGAGAGGAGTATTTTAAATGAATCCTTATCCACTCCTTTCAGGGCTTTATCCAGATCACCAACCTGAACAAATCCTCTGCCCCAGTTTTGCACGCCGATAAGGCTTATTTTTTGTCCGCCTTTTTCAATCACTACATTTTCATCGAGCAAAAGCTGGTAACCAAGCGTTTGGTGATGTTGCTTTAGTTTCTCCAAATTGGTTTCCTTGTCAGCCTCGCTCTTCCATTCAATATAATCGCCATAGTCATGATTTCCCAATATGGAGAATTGGCCATATGGAGCCTTCAATTGGCTGAAATGTTCAAGATAAGGCTCTATCTCCCAAGCTGCATTATTTACCAGGTCGCCGGTAAACACGAAGAGGTCGCTCTTTTGTGCTTTGGCTAATTCAATGCCACGTTGCACGGCATCAGCATTATCAAAACTGCCTGAGTGAATGTCGGATATCTGCGTAATGGTGAACCCGTCAAAAGCGTCAGGAAGGTCATCAAAATAAACAGTTTGCTTATGCAGCTTAAAATCATATTTGCCTTTCAGCATACCATAAAAGAACCCGGTAAATGGCACAGCGGCAACCAATACGGCTATCTCACTGATAAACTTACGCCGCGCCGGAAAAAACGGTTCGCCCGGTTTACGATCGCGGTTAATGATACGATCACCAATGCCATAAAAAAGTCGTCCAATATCTCCTATTAATAATATCAGCGCAAAAAATATCTTAGTAATAAAAAATGTAATGAAAAGGCTCAGCATCCACTCATGATACGGTGTCATTCCCTGTGCGGTACTGAAACTTCCAAACCCGATAAGGAACAAAACTGTGACCCCTACCGATATCAGCAAATACCCGAAAAGCACGCCCTGCTTCCTGCGCTCAGATTTCCAATCTTTTACAAAAGTTCTTAAGCCGTAAAACACATACCAATCCAACAGAAGGGTAATGGCAGCTATGATCAGGAATATTTTTAAAAACCCACCTCTATGCATAACATGATTTGTGTACCGTGCAATTTATAAAACCCAACGTAATTAAAACGTCATAAGGTTTATTGTTATTCAAAAATTTAGTACCTTTTCAGTCGCATTCCGTACCCCTGGTTATAAACCTGCATATTTTATCATCATGAAGAAGTTATTGTCATGTGTTTTTGGGCTGATGATCTGCCTGATTTTTTCCTGTAAAAAGGGCGAACCGCTGCGTAAAACTTATTTGCTAACACGACAAATAATAGATGATAGTGCTGATGGCCTTCCTATTGACACCACCAATTTTATTTATGATGATCAAAATCATTTGATCCGGGTAAACGAAGGGCTGACACAATCAAAAATATATTTTACCATGAGTTATGATGCACAGGGCCGTATAAATATTGCCCGTAAGCTCAGTAGCAATGGCAGCCTAGTAAAGGAATATGATTTTTTTTTCACTCCCACTGTCGGCTACATATTTCATAATTCT
>DATHLW010000567.1:0-6380 GCA_035487675.1 Mucilaginibacter sp.
CCGATGGCCGCGCGGCCTATCATCATGCCGTCAACACCATATTCTAATCGCCAATTAGCGGCTTTTCGTGGCGAATCGATATCGCCATTACCAAATATGGGGATTTTTATCCTCGGATTTTTCTTAATATCGCGGATCAGCGACCAATCGGCCTCGCCTTTATACATTTGTGAACGGGTGCGGCCGTGAATGGTTAGCGCTTTAATTCCCACATCCTGCAAGCGCTCAGCAACTTCGTACACATTTTTTGTATTGTCGTCCCAGCCGAGCCTTGTTTTTACAGTTACCGGCAAATGTGTAGCCCCTACAACCGCTTTGGTCATGGCTACCATTTTATCGATATCCTGTAATAAGCTGGCGCCTGCACCGCGGCAGGCCACTTGTTTTACAGGGCAGCCATAATTAATATCCATCAGGTCGGGATTGGCCTGGGTAGCAATTTCGGTAGCCTCGCGCATGTGGTCAATGTCACTGCCGAATATTTGTATACCTATCGGCCTCTCATATTCAAAAATATCAAGCTTTTGCCTGCTTTTAGCAGCATCACGTATCAGTCCCTCCGACGATATAAACTCCGTATACATCATATCCGCACCATTCTGTTTGCACACATAACGAAAAGGCGGATCGCTCACATCCTCCATCGGTGCCAGCAGCAACGGAAATTCTCCGAGGTCAATATTTTCTATTTGTACAGACATGTTTATCTTTATCCGCTGCAAAAATACGAATTTAGCGCCATATTATGACAGACGGTCCTTATAACCCTATACCACACAGGCAAATACACCCAGGTTTACAGTTTATAACGGTCATCGGATTGTTAATTCTTGCACTTATAGTAGGCAGTTTCTTTGCCATGACCATCATCGGTATCCGGTATGGGACCCAAACGCTAACGGATATTCTTCAGACTAACCTTACAGCTCCGAATGTATCCGTATCGTTATGGATATTACAGTTTTTTGGTACGACCATGCCTATACTGGCTACGCCCATCATATTTTCTTACTTTATTGCCCATGAACGCGACGAATACCTGAAAACAAACTTCCATTTTCCCTGGCTCTTAATGGTTATTGTGTTTGTAGCGATGATGCTCTCTAATCCGCTTATTGAGTTCCTGGGTAATTTGAATGAAAAAATGGTTTTGCCAAAATTCTTAAAGGGAATGGAAGACTGGATGCGTCAAAGTGAGAATGATACAAAAAAGCTTTCGGATGCAATGATGACCATGAACACCTTCTGGAACATGGTGTTCAACCTGTTGTTTATCGGTTTACTAACGGCTGTAGTAGAGGAAGTTCTATTCAGAGGCTGCCTGCAAACCATATTTGTGCGATGGACAAAAAACAAGCATGTTGCAGTGTGGGTCGTGGCCATTCTATTCAGCGCATTCCATATGGAGTTTTTCGGATTTTTACCAAGAATGCTCCTTGGAGTCCTTTTCGGCTATTTTACAGCCTGGAGCGGAAGTGTATGGCCATCTGTTTGGGGGCATTTTGTAAATAACGGTACCATCGTGGTAATAACTTATCTGGCACAGCAAAAATTGGTAAATATCGATGTGGACGATCAGCATATGTTTAGTAATGGTATTTACACCGCAAGCCTTATAGTAACGGTAGTTTTACTCTATTTTTATCATTATATTGCAGTAAAAAGGCAAATTGCAGACCATGGAGAAGAACTGGGTTAGAATTTTCACATCCTTTAATTATTACCAGGCAGAAATTGTGAAGCAAATGCTTATTGAAAATCAGATAGAATCTGTGCTGTTAAACAAACAAGACTCCTCTCACCGTACTTTCGGAGATATCGAAGTATATATTCATCAACAGGATTTTAGCAATGCCATTGAGGTAATGATCCTGAACCAGATCAATTTATGAAAACACGCGCCATAACCGGCTTTTTCTTTATTATAGTAATGCTTGCCTCCATGTTGCTGGGGCAATATGTATTCGGGATATTTTATCTGGTGTTGAGTGCGCTGGCCCTGCGAGAATTTTACGGGCTGGTAAAGCAAAGCGGTATTCAACCTAATCAAACCGTCGGAATTATAAACGGAGTGCTGATCTATATTGCATTTTCGCTAAATCAAGAGCTGTTACCCGCTACATCTAAATACGTTTTTGTACTGGCACTGACACTAAGCCTGATATTTTTCCTGGAGCTCTACAAAAAATCAGAACAACCCTTTACCAATATTGCCTATACTTTTATGGGAATTATTTATGCGATAATCCCTTTTACCTTTTTTCATGCGCTGGGATTTGTCAACGGCGGGTTTAATTTCCATATCCCCCTTTCTTTCTTTATCATACTTTGGTCCAACGATACCGGCGCTTATTTAAGCGGTTACTTTTTCGGCCGAACAAAACTGTTCGAGCGCCATTCGCCAAAAAAAACATGGGAAGGTTTTATCGGTGGTGTTTTGATTGCCGCGGTTGCTGCGTATATCCTGAGCATTTATTATAAAGAACTATCCTGGGACAAATGGGTGATGATGGCAGTACTGATTGGTTGCTTCGGCACATTGGGCGATCTGGTAGAATCCATGTTCAAGCGCAGCATCAATGTTAAAGACTCCGGGGGCATTTTACCCGGCCACGGCGGCCTCCTCGACCGCTTCGACGGGCTATTATTATCGGCCCCAATAGTTTATGCGTACCTCTACTTAATTACAAATTCTTAATTTTGCATCAAAATACTATAAAATGACCATCCACAAAGAAGGATATACTTCCATTGCCCTGTGCGTACTGCTGATATTTGTAGCCAATGCAATTATACAGTTCTATTACCCTGACGCACATGTGCTGAAATGGATCGTATATATATTATCATTCGCTCTTTTCGTTATTATCCTGCAATTTTTCCGCAGTCCGCATTTTCATATCAATGTTGATGAAAAACAGGTGCTTTGTCCTGCCGACGGTAAAGTTGTAGTGATAGAAGAAACAGAGGAGCCGGAATTTTTGAAAGATCACCGCATACAGATATCGGTGTTCATGTCGCCTGTTAATGTGCACGTAAACCGTAACCCGGTAGCCGGTGTGGTAAAATATTTTAGGTACCATCCTGGGAAATACCTGGTAGCCTGGCACCCGAAATCATCTACCGAGAACGAGCGCACTACCGTCGTCATCGAAAATAGTAAAGGTATACCCGTATTGTTCAGACAGATAGCCGGTGCAATGGCCCGTCGTATTGTATGGTACGTAAAAGAGGGTGATAAAGTAGAACAAGGACAGCAATTCGGTTTTATCAAGTTCGGATCAAGGGTGGATGTTTTCCTGCCGTTGGGAACCAAGATCAATGTAGGTTTGGGCGAAGTGGTAAAGGGAGGAAGAACTGTGTTGGCTACATTATCAGAGCCGGTTGTGATTAAGGAAGAGCCGGTTATTGCAGAGAAGGCTGTTGCGCCGAAAGCTAAAGTTGCGAAGAAGAAAACGTAATGTTGTCTGAACCGGAATTAACTGAATTAATGAATTTTTCAGAATTCAGTTAATTCTAAAATTCTGCAAATTCAGGTTCAGACAAACAACCACAAAAAAAGTCCTTCTGAATTTTTCAGAAGGACTTTTATATTTTATGAATATCCCTTTAGGATAATTAAACTCTTTTTGATTTGATACGTGCTGCTTTACCGGTCAGTTCGCGCAGGTAGAACAATTTAGCACGACGTACTTTACCGTGGCTGTTAACTTCTACTTTATCAATATTTGGTGAGTTAATTGGGAATATACGTTCAACGCCGATACCGTTTGAAACTTTACGCACGGTAAAAGTTTCGTTGTTACCTACGCTGTTGCGCTGGATAACCACACCCTGGTAAACCTGTATACGTTCTTTGTTTCCTTCTCTGATTTTATAGTGTACGCTAACAGTATCACCTGCTTTAAACGCAGGAAGCTGCCTTTTTTCTACTGATTGCTCTTCAACAAATTTTACTAAATCCATGATTTTAAGCTCTTAAAAGCGATTTTTAGCCCGTAAAAATCGGATTGCAATAATAGGGATTATTTTTTAAAATAAAAAGTGAGATTAAAAAATTTCCACATTTTGTATTCTATCCACATTACAGCAGAAAAAATGCAAAGACAAATATAGCTAAAAACTATTTTAAAATAGTTCTTGACTCTTACCTTACGTCATACCATAGCTTTGTAACAAACAATGGATCATGATAGGAAGAGTTAACTATTCTGTTAAGCAAATTGCCAGGCTGGCTGGGGTGAGTGTGCGCACGCTTCATCTTTATGACCAGATCGGGTTACTGAAGCCACCAGTCAGAACGCGGGCCGGCTACAGGCAATATGGCGAACCGGAATTACTTCGACTGCAGCAAATACTTTTTTACCGCGAGCTAGACTTCCCGTTGAAGGAAATTGCTGAAATTTTAAACGATCCGGACTTTGATCTGATTAGGGCGCTTGCTGGCCACAAGCAAGCACTATCAGCAAGGCGCGATCGCTTGAATACCCTATTAAAAACCATTGACAAAACAATCGTTAATTTAAAAAACAAAATCATGAACAATGCAGATGAATTATATGAAGGCCTGCCGAAGGAGCAAGCTGCAGCCTGGCGTAAAGAAGCTATGAAAAAATGGGGGGAAGACACGGTTTTAAGATCGGAGAAGGCTTTGTTTGAAATGGATAAAATTGATCTTGAAAAGCTAAAAGCTGATCAAAAGGATATTGCCCAAACCCTGAGATCGTTAAAAAGTAAAGACCCTGGAAGTGACGAGGTACAAGAACAGATAGCCAGGCATTATGCCAATATTCGCGGTTTCTGGGGTGTAAGTGATCCGACTGATCTGAAGTATGAAACCTACAAGGGTCTTGCTGAATTGTATGTAGCTGATGAAAGATACACCACAACCGATAGTAAGCCTGACCCACAATTTGCGGCTTTCATGCGCAAAGGGATGCTTTATTTTGCGGATAACAAATTGAAGTAAAAGCAGGTATCCGATGTTGACGTATCGGATACTTTTATTCTTTTAGCAGGTCTGGCCTTCTTTGTTTCGTCCGCTCCACCGCCTGCTCAAAGCGCCATTTTTCTATCTCAGGCGTATTGCCGCTCAGCAGGATATCCGGCACTTTATGGCCGTTCCAATCCGCAGGGCGGGTGTAAACCGGGGCATCCAGTAGGTCATCCTGGAAAGAATCGGATAATGCGGAGGTTTCGTCTGACAATACACCCGGTATTAGACGTACTACTGCATCAATCAAAACCGCTGCGGGCAGTTCTCCACCTGACAGTACATAATCGCCGATGGATATCTCGCGGGTAACATAAATATCCCGTATGCGCTGATCGATACCTTTATAGTGTCCGCAAAGGATAATAATATTTTTTTTGATGGATAGCTGGTTGGCGATTTGCTGGTTTAAAGTTTCCCCGTCCGGCGACATAAAGATGATCTCGTCATAATCCCTTTCGGCTTTGAGTTTTTCAATACAGCGGGCAAAAGGCTCAATGGTCATCACCATGCCGCTGCCGCCACCGTAGGGGTAATCATCCACACTTTTTTGCTTGTTGGTGGCATAATCGCGCAAATTGTGCACGTGGATTTCTGCGATGCCTTTTTTCTGCGCACGCTGCAAAATTGAATGGGCAAATGGGCTTTGCAGCAGGTCGGGCAAAACAGTAATGAGATCAAAACGCATGGAGCAAAGATAGGTTTTTTGAGAGCCAAGAGCCAAGAATCAAGAGCCAAGATGGAACTCAGTTAAAATTTGTCTTGATTCCTGGTTCTTGACTCTTGGCTCGATCATCAAGGTTCTTGATATAGCCCCAAAACATTTCCGAAAGGGTCGCTAAAACGTGCGGTGATCTCCGGGGCATCCATGCCAATGGGCCGTACTATTTTACCTCCGTTGGTTATTACGGCCTCGATCGTTTCCTCAACGCTATCCATCATGATGTAGATGAGCAGGCCGGGTTCAGGAGAGGGTTTATATTCAGTGGTCCACATACCACTTACTACGCCCACCCCATCATCAAAAGCAGCATTCCCGTGATTGTCCTTTCTGATCGGCCAGCCGAATACTGCTTCATAAAAATTTGCTGATCGCATAATATCATTAGCCGGTATCTCCACATAACATATCTTACCATTACCTCCTCCGGGATGCTGGTAAAGGCCAAGCAGGTTGCCGGCGGGGTCATTAAACCAAGCGATCATCTCTGTTTCGCTCAGGTTCATTTGCTTTATGATCATGCATCCGCGATCTGTGATCTTCTTCACGGTTTCAGCCACATTATCCACCATAATGGAAAGAATAAATCCGGCTTCACTATGGCTTTTTCGGCCCAAAACCCATGTACCGCTCACTTCGTTTACTCCATCATCAAAAGCCAAGTGA
>DATHLW010000568.1:0-3565 GCA_035487675.1 Mucilaginibacter sp.
AAAGGCTTCTTCAGCTTTTACGATGCGACTTTTTTCTGTGTTAAGTTCCTGGTTAAGCGCCGTAATGGCCACATCGTACCGCACACGTTCATCATGTAATGATTTGTCGGCTTTATCTCTTTCGAGCGCTAAACCCGAAGCCCGCTCTTCAGCTTTTGCCAACACAATTTGCAATTGATTATTGTCAGCCTTTAATCGTGCCACCTCCTCTGCCGATATACCATCGGCCGTTTTTGGTTTTTTGAGGAAAACAAAAACGGCAATTAACAATACAACAATGGATACAATAAGAAAAGCCACACTCATTTTGATAAAAATATTAGCAAAACGAAGGTAGGAAATTTAAGAGATTTAAATGTGAGCGACTATTTACAAAATTTCTTAATATTTTCAGGTGCGTATTCATTCCCCATATCTGCTGCCTTTTTAAAGTCCGCGCAGGCTCCGGCATTATCATTAAGCAAGTATTTGGCATACCCCCTGCTATTGTAGGCATCGCTATTTTGGGGATCAATCTCCAATGCCTTGTTATAATCTTCGATAGCTTGTTTATATAGGGTAAGTTTTCGTTTTGCCAAACCACGATTATAATATGCATCTGTGTATTTAGGATCAATGGAGATCGCGATATTATAATCTGCAATAGCATTTTTAAAATCATCCAGGTTAAACTTAGCATCACCCCTTTTCAAATAGCCATCTGGGTCTTTGGGTTTTAATAAAATGTATTTACCACAATCATCAATAACATCATTGAAATTGCTAAGTTTATCATTGGCCAATCCCCGGTTGTAATAAGCGCTTGAATATTTGGGATTGATAGATATGACTTTAGTATCATCAGCTATTTCACCCAGGTAATCCTTTAGGGCATGCTTTGCTATCCCGCGGTTATTATAAGCATCCAAAAAAGTGGGATTTAGAGCTATTGCTTTGTTATAATCTTCAATCGCTCCGTTGTAATCTTCCAGATGCCTTTTGGCATCACCACGGGCATAATAAGCATCTGGATCATTAGGTGTTAGTATTATTGCCTTGTTATAATCTTCAATCGCCCCCTTATAATCCTTAAGTTCAAATTTAGAATTTCCCCTGTTATAAATGGGGGCCGCGTTTGTTGAATCAAGTGTGATCGATTGGGTAAAATCCTCAATTGCCCCATTATAATCTTCCATATGATTTTTGGTTAGTCCCCGCTCGTTAAAATAATCTCCATCGGTTGGTTCGATGGCAATTGCTTGGTTAAAATCAGTTAATGCCCCTTTAAATTCCCCCAACCAAGCTTTTGCTATTCCCCTATCGTAATATGCCACAGAACCTTTAGGGTCCATGCCGATAACTTTAGTATAGTCAATGATAGCGCCCCTATTGTCTTTAAGTTCTACTTTGGCCAATCCCCTGTCTATATAGGCATCTAAGTATTTGGGATTGAGAATTATCGCCTGGCTAAGATCTGTTATTGCTTCTTTATATTTTTTCAGATTATATTTCGCATCGCCTCTTTTAAAGTAAGCTGTAGTGTCATTAGGTTTTTTGGCGATAGCTTTGGTATAATATTTAATGACGTTAACATTCTTTATGCTATCTTCATTCAGGGGGGTGTTTTTTTGGGCAACCGAAAATAACGGTAAAAAACAGGCTATTAGTATTAATTTCTTCATGTGATCAGGTTTCGATTTTAGGTATAAAAATAAAAAATATTTGCGAACGAGAAGCCTTGGCTTTTTTTACTACCAATAATAAACTACTTAGCCTTCTCCACCCGCATGCCCACATCATTCACCTCGTGCAGAGGATTATCACGCATGTTTTGTTCAATACTAAAGGTATAAGTCCCCTTTTCAGGGAATTTGAAATTAGTCATGATAGGCACCTGGTAACTATACAAATTGCCCGACCCCTGTCCAAGCCATTCGCCATCCAGATCGGCTAATTTGATCTCAAAACGGGTTGTTCCTTTTAGTTTGGAGCCGCTTTTATGCACTAAGACAAAGATGTTAGAATACTTGTACTCGCCGGTTACACGCAGATTAATATATAGGTTGTATGGAATAGACGGATCATCAATTTTAAAAGTGTTGTGTACCTGGTTGGCATAGGACCAATTATGATTTTCGATAGCCGAATTTTGGTCAAATACCGAATTTGGGTCGGTGCAACCATTCAGAAATAACATCACCAGGGCGGGCAATGCGACAAAAAATAAATTACGAGCCACTTTCATTCCCTTTGTTTTGATCATTCCGGTTGTTACGGTTCGGTTTGAAACGGCGGTTATTACGATTCTTGTTATTTTGGTTTGGGCCATTATTTTGGGTCGATTCTGCTGGTTTTTGTTCTTTTACCTGTTGAGGCACAGCTACACCCTGTGGCGGCTTATTGCCCTGATTTTTGTTTTTATTCTTATTTTTCTTTTTGTTGCGGTTGCGTTCATCCAGGCGCGTAAGGCTATCCTGGCCAACCACGTTTTCGTAATCCAGAGCTTTTGCCGGTTTGGCTTCTATCTCAACAATTTCGCCCAGGTCCGGCGGAATAATGCCTTCCTTGTTCTGCTTTTGTATTTCTTTTACGCGGTCTAATTCAAGAGGGATCCATGAATCTTCCATCGGGTAGCTAAACCACATTAGCTTTTTAAAGATATCCGTCTTTTGTAAACGGGCATCCCCTTTTTCAGTCTTTAATACATTCACATTATCGGGAATATATTTAAGGGCATCCATATAGGTATCAAGCTCGTAGTTTAGGCAGCATTTCAATTTGCCGCACTGGCCTGCCAGTTTTAAGGTATTTAAAGAAAGATTCTGATAGCGTGCTGCCGATGTTGAAACCGTTTTGAAATCGGTCAGCCATGTTGAACAGCACAATTCGCGCCCGCATGAGCCTATACCACCCAAACGACTGGCCTCCTGCCGCATGCCTATCTGCCGCATCTCGATCCTGATACGGAAGGCCTCTGCCATTTTTTTGATCAGCTCACGAAAATCGACGCGGCCTTCGGCCGTATAATAAAAAGTAGCCTTAGTTTTATCGCCCTGGTAATCCACGTCGCTGATCTTCATTGACAGGCCAAGCTCCAGTGCTAGTTTACGGGTTTTGTGCATGGTTTCCCATTCCAGTTCTTTGGCAGCTTTCCACTTGTCCACATCGGCCGGGGTAGCTTTGCGGTATATCTTTTTGGTTACATCGGCTTCGGTTACATGGCGTTTTACCATCTGCATCCGCACCAGTTCGCCGGTTACAGATACGTGGCCCACGTCAAAGCCACCGGTCGCGGTCTCAACCACCACCAGTTCGCCTGCCTCTAAATAGATATTGTCAGCGTTAACATAAAAGTCCTTACGCGAACCTTTAAATTTCACTTCAATAACAGAAAAAGGCTTATAATTTGCCGGCATGTCCATATTAGACAGCCAGTCGTAAACATCTAATTTGCTGCAGCCGTTAGTAAGGCAAGAGCCATTACTTTTACAGCCGGCGGGGGTACATCCGCCTGATGAGCAACTTCCACATCCCATAATTTAATTCGGTATATAATGAGTCCCCTGCGGGAGCGTTTTAAAATTTA
>DATHLW010000569.1:0-9592 GCA_035487675.1 Mucilaginibacter sp.
TTCGCTTTCGGCCAGTAAAACCCTGGCTTGGTCAATGATCTCCACCCCAATTTCTGTAGGGCTCACGGGCTGTTTGCTGCGGTCAAATATCTTCACACCAAGGGTATCTTCCAGCTTTTGTACCTGCATACTTAAAGTAGGCTGGGTTACAAAACACTTCTCGGCTGCTAACACAAAACTGCGATAAGTATCTACCGCTACGATATATTCGAGCTGGGTGATTGTCATATAGATTAAATCTATTCAAATATAATAATTATTGATTTTTTCTATTGAAAAATTATATTGAAGTTTGATATATAAACCAATTGCTATGGAAAATAATAAGAAAAAGCTTACTACGGCATCAGGTATACCGTATGTAGAGAACGAGAATTCAATGACCGTAGGCCCACGTGGCCCGATATTGATCCAGGACTTTATACTGCACGAAAAGATGGCCCACTTTAACCGTGAGCGCATACCAGAGCGTGTAGTGCATGCAAAAGGATCTGGTGCTTATGGCACTTTTACAGTTACTCATGATATTTCAAAGTATACCAGGGCCAGGCTTTTTAATACCATCGGCAAGCAAACCAGGGTATTCCTGCGTTTCTCAACTGTAGGTGGCGAAAAAGGCTCAGCAGATACCGAACGTGACCCCCGTGGCTTTGCTCTTAAATTTTACACTGAAGAAGGTAATTGGGACCTGGTTGGTAATAATACACCTGTATTTTTCGTGAAGGATCCGAAGAAATTCAGCGATTTTATCCATACACAAAAACGCGACCCTTATACCAACTGCAAGAGCCCAACTATGATGTGGGATTTCTGGTCATTAAACCCTGAAAGTTTGCACCAGGTAACTATCCTGATGTCTGATCGTGGTACGCCTTACGGTTACCGCCATATGGATGGATTCGGCAGTCATACTTTTTCAATGATCAATGCCAAAAATGAAAGAGTTTGGGTGAAATTCCACTTTAAGACTGCGCAAGGGATCAAAAACTTCACCAATGATGAAGCCGGGCAAATGAAAGGTAAGGACCCCGATTTTGCGCAGCATGACCTGCTGACTTCAATTGACAACGGCGATTTCCCGAAATGGCACTTAAAAATTCAGGTAATGACTGAAGAGGAGGCCAGAAATTATCATTGGAACCCATTCGACCTGACTAAAGTATGGCCGCATGGCGATTTCCCTTTGATCGATGTAGGCGTGCTGG
This sequence comes from Mucilaginibacter sp., assembly GCA_035487675.1. Lineage (GTDB taxonomy): Bacteria > Bacteroidota > Bacteroidia > Sphingobacteriales > Sphingobacteriaceae > Mucilaginibacter. The sequence goes on from DATHLW010000569.1 coordinate 1,206, forward strand.
AACTTAACGAAAATCCTGACAATTATTTTGCCCATGTGGAACAAGCAGCTTTTGCTCCGGCTCACGTAGTGGACGGTATAAGCTACTCACCCGATAAAATGCTGCAGGGGCGCCTCCTGTCCTATCCCGATGCACATCGTTACCGCCTTGGCGTTAACTATGAGCAGATACCAGTAAATAAATGCCCTTATATGGTAAACAACTATGAAAGGGACGGCCATATGCGGGTAGATGGTAACAGCGGCAAAGCCCCCAACTATTTCCCTAACAGTTTTGATGATATTGTAGTGGACGAAAGCTATAAAGCTCATGCCTGGGATTTGGAAACATCAATAGCTGATTGGTATGACCGGAACGCAGAAGGCGAGAACGATCATTATACTCAGCCGGGTAACCTATATCGCCTGATGGACGAAGAACAAAAACAGCACCTGATCAATAATATCGTCGGTGCGATGAGCGGCATCGACGGCCCAAAAAAGGAGCAGATCGTAAACAGGCAACTCTGCCATTGGTTCAGGGCTGATATTAACCTGGGTATGGCAGTAGCCAAAGGCCTGGCATTAGACCTGAATGAAACAATGAAACATATGCCGCAAATGGCATAAGATATGAGAAGTTAGATTTGAGATGTGAGATAGAATTGATCTAAAATCTCACGTCTCAAATCTCATATCTATTCTACTGTTACCGATTTAGCAAGATTCCTTGGCTGATCAACATTACAGCCACGCATTACGGCAATGTGGTAAGCCAATAGTTGCAATGGTATAGTAGCCAGCAGCGGAACGAAGGCTTCCTCTGTCTGAGGTATCTCGATCACATAGTCGGCCATTGCTTTTACATCGGTGTCCCCTTCTGTAACTATTGCAATTACTTGCCCTCCGCGCGCCTTTACTTCCTGAATATTACTGATCACCTTTTCGTATGATGAGTTTTTTGTAGCGATAAACACAACCGGCATTTCTTCATCTATCAGGGCAATAGGGCCATGCTTCATTTCGGCCGCCGGATATCCCTCGGCATGTATATAAGATATCTCCTTCAGTTTCAAAGCCCCCTCAAGCGCAACGGGGAATGAACACCCGCGGCCCAGGAACAGGCAATTTCTTGAATCTTTAAATTTGGCCGCAATTTTTTTCACATGATCGTTTGACTGAAGGGCTTTCTCTACCAATTCAGGTATTTCATCCAATTCGGTTAACAATTCTATCAATTTGCTTTGCGCAATTGTTCCCCTCTGTTGTGCAATATAGAAAGCGATCAACGTGAGTACGCTAACCTGTGCAGTAAATGCCTTAGTTGAAGCTACACCAATTTCAGGTCCGGCATGGGTATATACCCCGGCATGCGTAGTACGCGGAATAGACGCGCCAACCACATTGCAAACACCAAAAATGGTTGCTCCTTTTTCCTTAGCCAGCTCAATCGCCGCCATTGTATCAGCAGTTTCACCGGATTGAGAAATAGCTATTACGAGGTCCTTTTCGGTAATGATCGGATTCCGGTATCTGAATTCAGACGCGTATTCCACCTCAACCGGTACGCGTCCGTACTCCTCGATCAGGTATTCGGCCACCAATCCCGCATGCCATGAGGTACCGCAGGCAACTATGATGATACGATCGACGTTCTTTAGCTTTGTACTGTACTCTTTGATACCGCCCAGTTGTACTTTCCCTGTTTTTGGATATATGCGGCCCCTCATACAATCACGGATAGAACGTGGCTGTTCATAGATCTCTTTTAGCATGAAGTGATCGTAACCACCCTTTTCCAGCATTTCCAGCTTCAGGTCAAGCTCATGTATATATGGGGTCTGTACGGTATTATCAATATTTTTGATCAACAGGTTATCCCTGCGTATATAAGCGATCTCATTATCATTAAGGTAGATCACATTTTTGGTATATTCAACAATCGGTGTTGCATCCGAAGCAATAAAATATTCGCCTTCCCCAACACCAATTACCAAAGGACTTCCTTTTCGTGCTGCTATCAGCTGGTCCGGATCGTCCGAACTTATGATCACAATAGCATAAGCCCCAATTACCTTGTTCAGCGTTACACGTACCGCTTCATGCAGATCAAGGCCTGTTTCTTTCTGAATGTCTTCAACAAGGTGTATCAATACCTCGGTATCGGTATCACTTAAAAACACATGGCCTTTTGCCAATAATGCCTCTTTAATGACAGCATAATTTTCAATAATCCCATTGTGGATAATGGTAAGCTTGCGATCACCTGAAGAATGCGGGTGCGAGTTGCGGTCGCTGGGGACACCATGCGTCGCCCATCTGGTGTGGCCCATTCCGATAGTGCCTTTTAAATTAACACCCTTAGCAAACTCTTCCAGATCGCTTACTTTGCCTGCCTTCTTATAAACTTTAAGATCTTTATCAATTAACGCAACACCCGCGCTATCATATCCACGATACTCCAAACGATGCAAACCCTTGATTACTATGGGGTATGCGTCCCTATAACCAATATAACCAACAATGCCACACATAAGTAGAAGTTTTTAAATTTAAAAAGAAACAAAAATAATCAGCTATCTGACATAATCAACACTCATAGCCAATAATAGTTGTGGGAAATAAAAAAAGCCTCTTTCGAGGCTTCTTATTTATTTTATCTTGGTATAAATAATATTAAGCTTTATCCTGGAAGGCGAGCTTTTGTTGCTTCCCACAGCAATCAACCGCCCATTCGCCTGTGTAGTGGGATTAATATCAACGGATGTTTTATTGGTTGTATCAACTGGTGCCAGGAACGTCCCATAATCAACTGTTTTTCCATTTATAAGATCCTGCACATAACCGGTAATAACAAAATGATAACTATTTAGCGTTGTTGCATAATAGCCGCCAAATACTGCTGGACTTATAAACCGCGCATCTGATGAATTTGCGTCTTCAAGTTCAACAATCTGGCGCGCGATATCATACCTATATAACGCTAATTTTGGCAATGGCGTAACATATGTAGGTATTGGCAATGTTGTGCTTGGTGTAACAACGAGTTCTGCCCTGTTTACAACGATATTACCAAGATTTTTCAGATAAGGAAATTTGACCCTGACTTTCGTGCTGGCCATACCTTGAAGATATATTAGATTTCTTGAACTTGTAGTGTTATTAAACTCTGCAGTAATAGTAGGCGACGATGTGTGCTTTATTTGTGCAGCATGCGTGGTTATCGGAAGTGTCACCATTGCAGTGTCTATAGTAGTGCCATTTGTAGTACGGTAATATACATTCAATGAATCCGATGTGCTAAACATGAACGTGCCACCTGGCCCGATGGAACCTGCTTTATCTATTGTAAGATACAGACCTTTAACGCTATTCAAGAATACTGTATTTGAAGCCAATTGCGCACTCGGCGCATTAAACAGGATCGAGTTAATAAAATTTTTATCAAGCGGTATTCTTAATTCCGGCGCAATTTTTTTGGACGTATCCGGTTGCCCGGTAATAATCTGGGTTACTTTGATACTATCATGAGTGTGGCCAAGAGATGTCTGTGTACCTATAATACTCCCCTGTGTATTCCAACTATCCAGGTTATAATAAGGCGTACTTTTCACCCGGCTTGCCAGCTGATACACATTTACTTTATATTTTGAAGTCGCGGCGTCTCCATAAAAACCATCAGCATAAGGCATTACCAGCACTGCTGAGTCGATTGCTATACTGCCCGTCGGAAGTGAATAAGCTGTTTGATTCGGTAAATTTACAGCCAAGGCTATGTTTGATTCAGTTGTACCAAATACCGGATCGTTAAAATAGCCGAGCGGTATTTTTGCAAGGCCGGACGTAGCTATCGAATCCCCGGATATTGGATTTCCTATATCAGGCAGCGTATTCACAATTACGGTAGATGTATCTATAAGGGTACCATTATATTGCGTGGACGAGTCTACCCCCAGGCCAATCGTGTCCTTATTTTTACAGCTATTCAAAATAAAAAGACTTATTAACAGGGTCAATAAGTCTATTCGGAAAAATTTCATATATGATCTCAAAAATTATGCAACATGTACCAATTCTTCGTTGGTAATTTCGTCGTAAAAATTGTAATAATTTTCGAAATCAGAAGTGGAATTAAACTCTAAAACCGATTTATTGCTGTTTTTAACATTATTTAACACTTCATCATCTATATTTTCGCTGCCCAGCACTATTCCATCGGAGTAATGAATGGCACCGGCATAAAGTGATGAATTTGTACCGGGTTTGTAAACCTCAGTATGTTCTTCGGTCATATCGGCCATAACCGCTTTGTGCGTAAAATCAGCATTAAGCTGACCATTAAAGTCATTCTCATAAATAGAGTAAACTACCTTTGAGTTTTTAAAGGTCGGGTCATCCTTGTACGTAGTTTTTAAATAAGCAGGCACTAATGCACTCATCCAGCCATGGCAGTGAATGATATCAGGCGCCCAGCCTAATTTTTTTACAGTTTCTAATGCACCTTTGCAAAAGAAAATCGTCCTTTCATCATTGTCAGCATAGAATTTCCCATCCTTATCGCTAAACACATGCTTACGCTGAAAATATTCTTCATTATCTAAAAAATATACCTGCATACGCGCTGCCGGGATAGATGCAACCTTGATGATCAAGGGATTATCATTATCGTTAATAATGATATTCATACCCGATAAACGGATCACCTCATGAAGCCTGTTCCTGCGCTCATTAATATTTCCGAAACGTGGCATAAGGATACGAATCTCGTAACCTTTTTCCTGCATTGCTTGTGGCAGCTGGCGCGTTATTTCAGAAATTTTAGAGAGTTCGAGGAAAGGTGACATTTCATGTGTAATGAACAGAAGCTTAGATTTACCCATCTCTAATCAGTATTAAAATTATGTAAAGAAGTCAAAAATTTGAGTCTGCAAATATAAGCATTATCTTATGAATTATCAATCTATTATGCAAGTAAGTTTTGGATATTTTTAATCAATTGTACAACTTTGCCCGATTTTTATTAAATCCAGACCAATTGAAGATTTTCACAACCAGGAAAAACCTTGCCGAATATTTACACGAATTGCGCAGCAATGGCAAAAATATCGGTTTTGTACCTACCCTGGGTGCACTGCACCAGGGGCATATCTCTTTGCTTACACAAGCCCAACAATATTCTGACATAACTGTTTTCAGCATTTTTGTAAACCCTACACAGTTTAATGATCCTAAGGACCTGGAGAAATACCCTCGTCCCATTGCATCTGATATCGAAAAGCTGGAACAAGCGGGGTGTGATATTTTGTTCAATCCGGAGGTAAGCGAGATGTATGCCGGCAATGAGCAATGGCATTTAGACATTGGAGAACTGGAAAATCTTCTTGAGGGAAAATTCAGGCCGGGGCATTACCAGGGGGTTACACAGGTGGTATTTAAATTGTTCGATATTGTCAAACCTGATCTGGCATTTTTCGGGCAAAAGGATTATCAACAGGTTCTGGTGATACAAAGGATGGTAGATTTACTGCACATCCCGGTAAAATTGGTGATGTGCCCCACTCTGCGCGAAACAGATGGGCTTGCCATGAGCTCAAGAAATATTCATTTGTCAGCTGATGACAGGCAGCATGCCCTTATATTATCAAAAACATTGAACTGGCTTAAGCTGAATTTTGATCGCAGCAAGATATCTTCTTTAAAACAGAAGTGTGAAAACATGATCAAAGGCGAGCCTGGCGTTCAACTGGAATATTTTGAAATAGTCAATGGCAGCAACTTGCATAAAGCCGGTCAAAACACACAACAAATAGTGGCCCTTGTAGCCGCACGGGTAGGAAATACCAGGCTGATTGATAATATGATTATCAGTGATTAGTTAACCGGTGAACAGTGATCAGTTAATCGGGAGCTAAAACAAGTAATGCTTCATACGAATATCCTGATCACTAATCACCGATTAACCGGTAACTGACAGAATAGTCGTCATACTATTGCAACTAATCGCTGATCACTCATCTCTGATTAACTAAATTACTAACTTTGCACTATGATTATCGAAATATTGAAGTCTAAGATCCATCGCGTTAAGGTGACCCAGGCTGAACTGAATTACGTTGGCAGCATAACGATAGATGAGGATTTGATGGATGCGGCTAATATTATAGCCAACGAGAAGGTACAGATCGTAAACAATAATAACGGGGCCCGCTTTGAGACCTATGTGATAAAAGGTGAGCGGGGAACCGGAACAGTTTGCCTCAATGGCGCTACTGCACGCCTTGCACAGGTGGGTGATATCGTGATCATCATGTCATATGCCTACATGGAAACAGACGAGGCACGTAATTATAAACCAATACTGGTATTTCCAGACGCGGATAATAAACTGATAAAGTAATCTATTTAGGCGCCGGGTATGCTGCCAGCCCCAGCACCACATGTACACTGGCATCAATATTAATGTTCTTACGTACTTTGTAGGCCATACGGACCCTTATCTCTGGCTCGCGCACCAACTCGTCCAGCATATGCGAGTTATCAATATCAAGTACCACATTATTGCCGACATTAGCGCCAATATCATCGCGCGATGCAACCAGTATCTCATCTTGCCCATCATCTTTTGAAAGATATACCCTTACTGAAGATAGGTTGCCTATGTTATAATCTGTAGGTTCCGTCGACATCAGTTTGGCTGATACGATACGTACCAGTGTAATCCTATCGCCGTTGTTCTTTCTAAAATTCTGGTCAAAACTTGTAGCCATACTGATGGCCGAGTATTCGCTTCCGGCCTTTGACGCAACCGGCACAACCAATGTAGCAGTGTAAGGGAAAGATGATTTAACGATTGACTGAAACATGGCACAGCCACTAAGTACAATACATACTGCAAACAGAGCGAACAACTGTTTTTTTGTAAAATGCATAGCGCTGGTTTATTATACAAGCAATTTAATAAATTTTAATCTTAGTAGTGCAATTTCAGTAAATTATTACCCGCAGTATTTAAGTTTACAATACCCGTAAATTGCCAAATATCTAGTATGGAAAAGGAGTCCAAACCGGTCAAAATATTTCGTTTTATAGATGCCAGCAAAAGGTAAGTACTATTTTAAAATAATCGCCAAAAAATACTTTACAAACTCTATCTTTGCATCCCGACACTGAAGTCGGGATTTTCCCTTTCAGTGCATAGTGTTTAGAGCCACATAGTCCACGCTTAGGACTCAGGGCTCAAAACTTAAGACTCAAAAAACTATGCCCAAAGATACCTCCATCAAATCTGTTTTAATTATTGGTTCAGGCCCTATTATTATTGGCCAGGCGTGTGAATTTGACTATGCCGGATCACAGGCGGCGCTTTCATTAAAAGACGAAGGCATCACCGTATCGATTATCAACAGCAATCCTGCTACCATCATGACGGATAATGTTATTGGCGATCATGTTTACCTGTTGCCTTTAACCTGCGAAAGCATCGAGAAAATTCTAATCGAACAAAAAATAGATGCAGTACTGCCTACTATGGGCGGTCAAACCGCGCTGAACCTTTGTATCGAGGCCGATGAACGGGGATTGTGGGAAAAATATAACGTCAGAATTGTAGGTGTAGATATCGCCGCCATAGAAAAAACCGAAAATCGCGAGGCCTTCCGCCAACTAATGGTTGATATCGGTGTAGGCGTGGCTAAATCAAAAATTGCCAACTCATTTTTAGAAGGTAAGGAAGCAGCACAGGATATTGGTTTCCCGCTGGTGATACGCCCAAGTTACACGTTAGGTGGTAAAGGGGCAGGATTTGTACATAAAAAGGAAGAATTTGATGCCGCATTAAGTCGTGGACTACAAGCATCGCCAACCCATGAGGTTTTGGTAGAGCAGGCAGTTTTAGGCTGGAAGGAATACGAACTGGAGCTACTGCGCGACAGCCGGGATAATGTGATCATCATTTGCGCCATTGAGAATTTTGACCCGATGGGTATCCATACCGGCGATTCCATCACGGTGGCCCCGCCAATGACTTTGAGCGACCGCTGTTACCAGGAAATGCGTAACCAGGCCATCAAAATGATGCGCGCTATCGGCAATTTTGCCGGAGGCTGTAATGTCCAGTTCTCGGTAAACCCTGTTGATGAGGAGATCATCGCTATTGAGATCAACCCGCGTGTTTCGCGTTCATCGGCTCTGGCATCAAAAGCAACGGGCTATCCTATTGCTAAAATAGCTGCCAAGCTGGCTATTGGCTATAACCTGGACGAAATTGAAAACCAGATCACCAAAACCACTTCGGCATATTTTGAGCCTACGCTGGACTATGTAATCGTAAAAATACCACGCTGGAACTTTGATAAGTTCAAAGGAGCCGACAGAAGATTGGGCCTGCAAATGAAATCAGTAGGCGAAGTA
>DATHLW010000570.1:0-2921 GCA_035487675.1 Mucilaginibacter sp.
CTGGTCTTGGCAAGTTGGTTTCTACGGATGAGGAACAATTGCCCTTCTGCCAAAATAAATTCCCGTTGTTCACACTCTATAAGGGTGCGCCCGGATAATTGATAGGTTAGAATTGTTTCAGGAATGAGCCTTTTGCAGGCTTGTTTTATGTTAAATGCATGGGAATACACAAAACAACCCGCTCTCAGATCCAGGATAATCCCAATTTTATTAATTTTCGGACTAACATAGTCCAAAAAGGAGGGATATTCATCTTCAAATTTTTTTTTCATCTCTCAATCCCCTCACCATTAACTAATTTTTCTGAATTTCTTTTCTTACGGGAATTGATTTCCGATGGGGTCATTTTATCCCAATGTTTATTTAATGATCAAGGTTAATAAAATTCAGGCCAAGGTTATTTGCTGTAAAGGCCAATTCTTAGTTGTTGTAAGGGCCGGATTGTCATAGTTTGTTTAATTAAACGAAAAATCAGAAGGCCAAATTTGACGATATGATCTATATGGATTTGACAACTTTTAAATATTGGTAAAGATTTAATTGTATGATTTGTGTAACTCAGGCCGCTATTAAGAGAATTAAATTATAACAATCGGCCAACGATGGGTTTTAAAAAAAAATAGATTCATCTGTAATTTAGCTATGAAATAATATGATTTAAAAGATTGATTGCTATATATTACTTTTAGCTTTTTTATATCAATTTAAGGCGGCTTTTTTAAACAATGACGATTTTTCTATTACCATCAAATTAGTAATCCAGCCTTCAACTTTTTCGTCGCTGCTGCCGGTCTGGGTGATAAATACGTCTTGACAGATCGTATTGTCCTGCATGGCTTGTTTAACTTTATCCATTGTGGCGTTTATTGGTAAAAAGCAGGCTTTCTGGTCTTTTATTTTATTAAACAAGTCAAAGTCACTGTCAAACATAGCCTGCATCGTCAGAGTTGAAATATCGGTAGGGCTTACAGTTTCCTTATTCACCTTAACCGAGCTTGTCGCTATCGCTGCCTGAAATCGCTCTATGGTCGTTCTGTATATCAGAAATAAGAATTTCAAGGTTTCCTTTTCAAGTATTGGCAAACGATCTGAATGTGATTCCTCCATTGTTTGGATCAACTCACTAAGACTGGTCTTCTTAAAGGCGTCCATGCTATCGCGCATAAGCAATGCAGATTCATTTGGCTTAACCATGATGTCAGCTACTGATAATTGTTGATTACCCTGATCTGGATTCATTTGGTTTACTAAAGTTTTTGCTTGTTCATTTGCAGCTTCAAAATTGTCCTTTGAAAAATAGAAGGCCAACATAGTACCCATCCACGTGCCAACTACTGGTAGTAAAATATTGAAAAGCGTTTTGATATTGTCGAATGTCGAGTTATTTACATCTTTATTCGCAATGTTTAGCCACGCCATTCCTAGTAGGGTCAGCAGCACCAAGGCGCATAAAACAGTGACACATAGAGCGAAATAGTTCACAAAAGGGTTAGTTTTTTTTTGTGTTTCGGCAATGGGTTGCGGGATTGTGGTATCGGCCATAGCAGTTTTTTAAGTGCTTATAAATAAAGAATTTATACTTAAAGATAGATGCCTGTTTTGATGTTGGCTAACCGTATTTTCACGGTATTTTTTGCCGTTTTTTCACCATATCAATAAGGGTGTTTTTACTGTGCTTGTTTTTTGTACAAACCATTATCTTAGTGTGAGTTACCAACCTTATTCAAGCCATGCCAAAGACAGTAAAATTTGATTCAACAGTAACCGGTGGAGGAATCGTAAACCTTGACGTTTTTATTCAAAGCACGTTGGTTAGTTCTCCCGGTATGGTTGTGCATTACAGCCAATCCTTATCGGATTCAACACTTATAGTTAAATATCAAATTTCAGGTGCAAACGGATCTGGGTATACAATTAAATATGCTTGTACCAGCAATGGTGCCTCCAAATCTGACCCAGCCAACCCAACTGATGTTACTGGAAGCATCATTTCGGGGGGATATATCGAAGTAATATTAAACATCCCCCTATAAATATGAAAAGAAGTTATCTAATCATCGTATTTGTTTTGCTTTCCAACCTGTTGCATGCCCAAGATTATTTTTCAGATCGTAATGCAAATGGTTCTCCAATTATTTTAAATAGTCACGGAAGCAATCAATTGCTTTTTTCTGCAAATGTAGACGTAAGCGATAAAAGCAGTTTAAAAGCAAATATTTTTAAACAATACTGGCTTAATAAAGATTCGTATACCGCTATGGTGAATAAAAATAATGATACCGTGCCAAGAAACAAGAATTTTTTAGGATGGGGATTATCTACTAAAGCGAGTACCACGAATGGATTGGGAAGTGTTTTCGGCTCAGGTAAATTGAACCCTGGATTTGCAGGAAGTGGGTATTTAGCTTTTTCAAATTATAGCTGGGTAAAACCTAAGGGCGGCACCGGCACAACATTTTCATCTTTAGCGATTATTTTAACCGGAACCCTAAGCTACACGAATCACCAGTTTTTTGATCCTTCGCAGGCATTTGGTAAACAGCTTACAAGTAACTCCTTTAGTGGAACCTCGGGCTCCTTGTCTTTCGTAAAGGAGCTACATCCTTCAAAAGATAACTGGTACGTTGGCGCATCTTTCACTGTAGGCAGACAAAGTAACTATGATCAATTAACAACCGTTTTAATAAAAAATGATTCCTCAATAAATAACAATAATTCTACAAGAGTTGTCGAACAGATAAACCAGAAAGGTGATGTTTATGCAATTGGAAAATATAAAGAATATACGAATTACAATATCCGATTGAACGCATGTTTTGTACCTGGTGATTTGAATAGCAGCATTGGTTTCTTGCTATATCCATCAATTGACCTCTCCTCAGCGTATTCCGCAAAATATAATATTGGATTTTCGTTTAGTT
>DATHLW010000571.1:0-9966 GCA_035487675.1 Mucilaginibacter sp.
GGTCGTGTTCACGCAACTGATGTAACCAATGCCAGTCGAACCATGTTGTTCAACATTCGCACGCTGGAGTGGGATATGGAATTACTCAAAATATTTAATATCCCGGCAAGCATGCTGCCCGAAGTAAAGCAAAGCAGCGAAATTTACGGCGAAACGGCTACTACCATATTCGCATCAAAAATTCCTATTGCAGGCATAGCCGGAGATCAGCATGCAGCATTATTCGGGCAAATGTGTATCGACAATGCCATGGTAAAAAACACTTATGGCACAGGCTGCTTTATGCTGATGAACATTGGCAATAAATTTATCGAATCAAAAAACAACCTGCTTACTACCATCGCATGGAAGATTGACGGGCAAACCCAATATGCATTTGAAGGAAGTATATTTATTGGCGGCGCGGTGGTGCAATGGTTGCGGGATGGGTTGAGCGTTATCAAAACTTCGGCTGAAGTTGAAACCCTGGCTTTGAGCGTACCGGATACGGGCGGTGTATACTTTGTTCCTGCATTCGCCGGGTTAGGTGCCCCCTATTGGGACGCTGAGGCAAGGGGAACGATAGTTGGGCTCACGCGTGGTTCCACGTCAGGGCATATCGCCCGTGCAGCACTGCAATCCATCGCCTATCAAACTATGGATGTGCTGAAAGCAATGGAGGCCGATGCAGGAATGCCGATCAGGGAATTAAGGGTAGATGGTGGCGCAACAGCCAATAACCTGTTGATGCAGTTCCAGGCGAATTTGCTTAACTGTAAAGTGATCAGGCCGAACGTGGTGGAAACTACTGCGCTTGGTGCTGCTTATTTAGCAGGGTTAGCAGTTGGCTACTGGAAAAGCAGAGAAGAAATAAAAGAATTATGGCAAGCTGAAAAAGAATTCAACCCGGTTGTTACTCCTGAAATTGAGAAAGGCATCAAGGGTTGGAAACGGGCGGTAAAGGCTGCACAGGCGTGGAGCGAGGATAATTAGAATCAAGAGCCAAGATACAAGAACCAAGAGTCAAGAGTCAAGAGTCAAGAGTTAAAATTAGAATTGAACTAGAATATTGTCTTGATTCTTGTATCTTGACTCTTGGTTCGCAAAAAAATAAACCTATTTACGATGACTCCATTCATGGCCGAACTGATCGGCACTATGCTGCTTATACTGTTAGGCGACGGTGTAGTGGCCAATGTTTTATTAAATGATACCAAAGGCAACAACAGCGGCTGGATAGTAATCACAACCGGCTGGGGCCTGGCGGTTTTTGTAGGCGTTACTGTGGCCGGCCCAATCAGCGGTGCCCATCTGAACCCTGCGGTTACGCTTGGATTGGCTATTGCGGGCAAATTTGCATGGAGCAGCGTATTATCCTACATAGTTGCACAAATGTTGGGGGCAGGCTTGGGCGCCTTCGTGGTATGGTCAATGTATTATGACCATTTTCAGCGGACAAATAATCCAGGCTCTGTATTAGCGGTGTTTTGTACCGGCCCAGCGGTGCGCAATTATGTATCGAATATCATAAGTGAAATTATTGGCTCCTTCGTATTGATCTTCGTCGTATTTTACATCACCGGAGCCGAGATAACTCCTTCAAAAACACCTGTCGGGTTAGGTTCTGTCGGTGCTATCCCGGTGGCATTTTTGGTTTGGGTGATAGGCCTGTCTTTGGGTGGTACGACGGGATATGCTATCAATCCTGCCCGCGATTTAGGCCCCCGCATTATGCATGCCATTTTGCCTATCAAAAGTAAAGGTACCAGCGATTGGGCATATTCGTGGATACCGATTTTAGGGCCGATTTTAGGTGCTGCAATAGCTGCTCTTTTGTATATGCAGCTGCATTAATTATTTAATATGAAGACGTTTTGGATTTGTGTGTTGGGATTGGGTTTGACAGTAAGTATTTGCCAGGCACAGGATAAACCAGTAATTATAGGTTATGTTGGTGGCTATAGGGGACTCATCAATGTAAATGTATCACCTCAAAAATTATCCATTGTAAACTACGCATTTGTTGATGTAAAAGATAACCGGGCATGGCTTCATCGCGAAGCAACGGATACTGTCAACTTTCGCAAATTAAATGAATTGAAAAAACAAAATCCCGCACTTAAAGTGGTCATATCCATAGGTGGCTGGACATGGAGCGGAAAATTCTCAGATGCGGTATTAACTGATACCGCTCGTGCCGCATTTGCTGCCAGCGCTGCTGATATCGTGCGCCGGTATGATCTGGATGGTATCGATATTGATTGGGAATACCCAGTCATTAAGGGGTTGAAAGGAAACATTTATCGGCCAGAAGATAAGCAAAACTATACGCTGATGTTCCGAGATCTTCGGCATGCATTGGATAGCATCAAAATACAAACCCATAAAGAATACCTGTTAACTACAGCTGTAGGTGCTTTTACCGATTTTGTAAATAATACCGAGATGGGTAAAGCCCAACAATATCTGAACTACATCAACCTGATGACCTATGACTATAACACGAAAGTTGCAGGCCATCACACTAACCTGTATAAATCCAAAAAATATAAAGACAAAAACAGTGCTGACAAAGCGGTAGATGCCTTTATAGGAGCGGGTGTTCCTGCTGAAAAACTGGTGATGGGCCTGGCTTTTTATGGGCGCGTTTATAACCTGGCATCAGATACCAAAAAGGGAATAGGCGACAGCATAATCAGCCGTGACAAGGGACACGGATACAGCACAATAAAAGATAGTCTTGTTGATCAAAATGGGTACATAGCACACCGCGATAAAAAAGCCAAAGCGCCTTATCTTTATAATCCCGCTAAAAGGCAATTTATTACTTACGACGATGAATGGTCGGTCAAGAAAAAATGTAAATATGTGTTATACAGAAAAATGGGCGGCGTGATGTTTTGGGAATATAGTTCGGATCCGAAAGAGTATTTGCTGAATGAAGCCGATGCTATTCTATGGTAATGGTTATCACCGGGTTAGGGTAAAAACAGGTACCGTACCAACACTGTTTCTTATACGTAAAACTACGTGATATTAAGCAGGTGTTAATCACACTTGTTTATAATTCACGTTGTAAATGAGGTTATTACACTGCGTTCATACTAAACTTTTCTTCACGATGGCCGTATCACCTTTATTGCAAGTAACCAATAAATCCTATTTTTAATTCAAAATCCCTAAAAACCCTACTAATTTATTATGGAAACTCAAGAAAGAAAGGCCCCCTTAACCGGAAAAGAAGGCGCGGAAATTGATATCAAAGTCGCGACTGAATGGACAGAAAATCACCGCCATCACAACCCGGGCGGAGTGATTTCCCAGTTTTTTGGCCAGGAAATTTTAAATAAGATCCTTCAACAACCGGGGTGCATAGGTATCCGTTTTTATTATGCTAACAGCAAACCTTTAACCGGATGGCAGCGTTTTAAGAAAAAATGCTTTAAATCTTCCGAAGGAGAGGTTCACCTGATAATGGCCGGTGTAACCAAAGATGGTATGGACCAGTTACCTGCTTCGGGGACACAAGTAGAGGCATTTGCATTGAAAACTACTACAGCATCTGCAACCAGTGGTACAACATCGTCAGGTACTCTTGGCGAGCAATCAGTACCATGTCCCGGCGGAGTGGGATGCCCTCAAAATGTACTTACTGGTGGCGCATAGTAAATAACCAACAATGTCTATCGCCCTTGTGTTAGTTTATGTTTCGGTCATATCAGGCTTCCTGCCTGTATTTGCTGCGCTTTATAATTACCGGCAGCTTAGCCCGGTTTTAAAAATAATGGCGCTGTTTTGCCTCTTATCTGTAATATCGGACACGATCAGCCTGGTTACAGCCTACATTCTCAGGCTGACCTTCAACACCCCTTTTGTGATGCATCTTTTTGATATGATGGCTGTTGTTTTTTTTACACTGATCTATTTCAAAGCCTTTTATGCACCAGTTTTAAAGAAAATAACACTAATACTGGGAACAGTGACAGTCCTAATCATGCTATTTAACTGCATTTTTATTGAGGGCATACGGGTGTATCCCTCTATTTCAAATACTGCCTTAAGCATGTTTCTTATCGTATTGTCATTAACTTATTTTTTTCAGTTATTAAGCAGGCAAGAATTTATGTATATAGAAAAACAGGGCCTGTTCTGGATCAACTCCGGGGTCCTGTTTTATTATTCTATCACCATATTCCTGTTTATGTTATTTAACAAGATCAGCGGCGAGCACAAAATCTATTATTACATGACGCAATCGATAACAAATATTATTGCTAACTTACTTTATTCAGTCGGATTACTTTGCAAACCTCAGAAAACAACCTGATCCCCATACTGATTACAGGCACACTTGTGGTTGTTATCCTCGTGGTCTTTTTATTCCTCTTTGTTATTATTTACCAAAGGAGAATGATAAAGAACCAGGTTATATTAAGAAAATTGCAGGATGAGAAGCAAATTGACCTGTTGAATGCTGTTTTCGAGACGCAGGAAACGGAGCGCAAACGGTTGGCTGAGGACCTGCATGACAGTGTTGGCCAGGTTTTATCGGCAATTAAATTAAATCTTCACCGGCTGGATAAGATCATCGAGAGCGATGACCCTAAAAACCTCCTGATTGATACGCGCAAGCTAACTGATGAATGTATACAGGAGATCCGTAATATAATTCACAATGTGTTACCGCCCGTACTAACTGATTTTGGTTTGATAGATGCCTTACAGGCCTTATGTGAAAGGTTAGGGCAGAACACCGACATAAATATCACATTCACAAAAAATTTGCCTGAAGAACGTTTCCCGCCAGAAATTGAGGTAACACTTTACCGTATTGCCCAGGAACTGTTTGGAAACGCGGTGAAGCATTCGGGCGCCACATCTATACAATTGCTGCTCACGAAAGAGAATGGTGCACTGATAATGTCGTTCAGTGATAATGGGATAGGTTTTGATATGGACACTATAAAACATGGTTTCGGTTTGAAAAACCTGGAGAGCCGTGCACAGTTTATTAACGGCAAAATACAAACTTACACCAAACCCCAAAGCGGGACACTCACCACCATAAAAGTGCAACTATCCTGATTATTAACAATATTTAACTTAATTTTAGCCTGTCTATGAAACCAATAAATCTGGCAATCGCTGATGATCATAAAATTTTCAGGAACGGCTTAAAAGCTACGTTGGAAGATTGCCCCGACTTTAAGCTATTGATCGAAGCCTCGAATGGTAAAGAGCTCATCGGCTTATTAGCCGATCACAAACCGGATGTAATACTGATGGACATCAAAATGCCCGAAATGGATGGTATGCAAACTACCGCCTACGTGCATCAGCATTTTAAGGATATAAAAGTATTGGCGCTTTCTATGCATAACGAGGATAAATACATCGTGGATATGATGAAGGCAGGCGCGTCAGGCTATTTATTGAAAAATGCCGAACCAGAGGAAATCATCGATGCCATAGCAACAGTTTACAATAAGGGTTTTTATTTTAACGAGCATTTGTCTGTAACACTCATCAAACAACTGGTGGGGCCCGGCAGCTATAATGAAGGCGGGGGCCAACACGCAGTGGAACTGAATGACAGGGAAATCGAGGTGTTGAGATTGGTTTGCCAGGAATACTCCAACCAGGAGATAGCAGATAAAATATTCCTGAGTGTACGTACAGTAGAAGGTTATCGTGCGCGGTTGTTCGAAAAAACAGGCTCAAAAAACCTAGTAGGGCTGGTGATATTTGCGATAAAGAGGGGGATAATTAGTGTTTGATTTTTGAAGTCTGAGTGCGAAATGTCGAATGCGGAAGTTTTAAACAGCTTGCCCGATTCCGAAATCAAACTTCCGAAATCCGCATTCAAAACACTTCCGCATTCCACCTTCCGAATTCCGCATTCTATAATATCTTTGCGCTATGGAAACTATCACCTGGCACGATTTTGAAAAAGTAGAACTTCGTGTTGGTACTATCCTTGAAGCCCTGGACTTCCCTGAAGCCCGCAAACCTGCCTATAAAATAAGGGCTGATTTCGGAGCTTTTGGTATTAAATGGTCAAGCGCTCAGATCACCAAACATTATACAAAAGAGCAACTGATAGGCAGACAAATCGTTGGTGTGATCAATTTTCCTAAAAAACAGATCGCTGCTTTTATGTCGGAGTTTTTGGTTACCGGTTTTGCCGATGAAAATGGTGATATTGTTTTAACGTCAATCGAACATCCCGTACCTAACGGTAGTAAATTAATATAATGCGTTACTATACTTTTGGCGACGAACCTGCAATATCGCCCGACGATTTTTTCATGAACGAGGCGCTTAAAGAAGCGAAACTTGCATTGGCCGAAGATGAGATCCCTATCGGCGCAGTAGTAGTGTGCAACGGGCAGATCATTGGCCGCGGTCATAATCTAACTGAGCGGCTAAATGATGTTTCGGCACACGCCGAAATGCAGGCACTTACTGCAGCAGCGAATTTTTTGGGTGGTAAATATCTGCGTGATTGTACATTGTACGTCACCCTTGAACCCTGTGTAATGTGTGCAGGCGCCTGTTATTGGTTTCAATTAAGCAAGATTGTATTCGGGGCTTACGATACCAGGCTTGGGTTTGGCAGATTAAACCAGAAAGTGACCCATCCTAAGACACTCATTACTGGTGGTATACGTGAAAATGAGTGCGCTGAATTGGTGCGTTCTTTTTTTAAGAGTAAGCGGAAGTAGTTCATAGTTGATGGTTCATAGATCATGGCAAAAACTATTTTTATGATAAAAAGCTTCAACCATGAACTATCAACTATGATCCATGATCTATATACAAAATTGACATTTATTAGAACAAATATCATCCCTATACCTTTATATTTGTACCTCAACGATCGTTAACCTTTAAAATAAAACATTATGGCATTCACACTACCGGCATTGGCATACGCAACCGATGCTTTGGAACCTCACATTGATAAAATGACAATGGAGATCCACCATGGAAAACACCACCAGGCTTATGTTACCAATTTGAATAAGGCCCTTGAAGGAAAGCCTGAAGCAAATAGCAGCATTGACGATATCATTAAAAACATTTCAAAATTCCCACCAGCTGTTCGTAACAATGGCGGCGGTCATTACAATCACAGCTTATTCTGGACATGGTTATCGCCAAGTGGTGGCGGCGAGCCTGCAGGCGCTTTGGGCGATGCTATAAAAAGCACTTTCGGCTCATTTGCTGATTTCAAAACCAAATTATCAGAAGCAGGCGCTACCCGTTTTGGTTCAGGCTGGGCATGGCTGATCGTTACTGCTGACAAGAAACTGGCTATCACTTCTACTCCTAACCAGGATAATCCATTAATGGATATCGCTGAAGTAAAAGGTACCCCGATTTTAGGTATCGATGTTTGGGAACATGCTTACTACCTTAAATATCAAAACCGTCGTCCTGATTACTTAGCAGCTATCTGGAACGTGATCAACTGGAACCACGTTACTGAATTATACACTAAAGCCATCGGTTAATACCGGGCATTAAGATAAATTTTAACGGCAGGATATAAATCATTCTGCCGTTTTTTATTGTTACAAATATGATGAAAGCTATAGTACTTGAAGCGGCCGATAAACGGCTTGTATTAAAAGAAGTAGAAACACCTGCTTTAGCAGCTGACGAGGTTTTAGTACAAATAAAGGCTGCAGCCCTTAACCGCCGCGATTACTGGATAACCGTAGGTAAATATGCCGGTATAAAATATCCGTCTATATTGGGTTCTGATGGCTCAGGTATAGTTGCGCACGCAGGTGATGGTGTAGATAAATCCTGGCTTAATAAAGAAGTTATCATTAACCCCTGCCATAACTGGGGTACTCATCCGGAGTACCAGAATCGCGATTTCACCATATTGGGCCTTCCTGAAAATGGCACATTTGCTGAATATGTAAAGGTCAAAGCTGAATATCTATATCCAAAGCCATCGCACCTGAATTGGGAACAGGCTGCTGCGCTGCCTTTAGCAGGGTTAACTACTTACCGTGCTTTATTCACCAAAGGCAAAGCAAAAAAAGGCGATAAAGTATTGATCACAGGTATCGGTGGCGGCACAGGTACATTTGCCTTACAATGGGCCATAGCTGCGGGATGCCAGGCATTTGTTACTTCCAGTTCGGGGGAAAAAATACAGCGTGCAAAAGAATTAGGCGCGTTAGCAGGTGTAAACTATCAAGCACAAGACTGGGCGCAGGAATTACAGCACCTGTCTGGCGGTTTTGATGTGATCATTGACAGTGCATTAGGTGAAGGGTTTGAAAAGTTGCTTGATATAAGTAACCCGGGGGCTCGCATTGTATTTTTTGGTGGAACAGCCGGGAATATTCCTCCGCTTAACGGCCGTAAAATATTCTGGAAACAGTTGCAGATATTGGGGACTACTATGGGTTCACCTGATGATTTCAAAGGGATGGTCGACCTTGTGAACACCCATCAGATCGTTCCGGTCATCGATGAAGTGTTCCCGCTTGCACAGGCACAGAAAGCCATTGATAAAATGGAAAACTCTGCACAATTCGGTAAAATTATTCTTAATATCTGACCGGGATGCTTCAGTTAAAAATTGAAGTCATAAAATGGGAAACCGCTGATGCGGCAACTTTCTTTTTAAGGGAAATATCGGGCAAAAAAATTCATTACAAGGCCGGGCAGTTTATCACGCTGATATTCACCCATCATGATGAAGAGATACGCCGGTCATATTCATTAAGTTCATCACCTGATGAGGATTTGCTTGCAGTTACAGTAAAACGCATTGCAAACGGCGAGATATCCCGATTTATGCTTAATAAATTAAAACCCGGCGATGTGTTAAATGCGATCGAACCAGCAGGAAGATTTACTATTCCTGATTTTAAACAGGATAAGGATATTATTTTATTTGCCGCAGGCAGTGGCATTACACCAGTATTTGCACAATTAAAGTATGCACTTACGCGTCCGGGAAACAGTCGCTTTACACTGATCTATAGTAGCCAAAATGCGTCTGCTATTCTTTTCAGGGACCCACTGGATGCATTGGCGCATGTTCATCCCGGCAGGTTAAAGATCATTCATCTTTTAAGCATTGAAGGCAACCGGCTCAATAATATTATGGTAGAGCAACTGGTCCGTAAAAATGTTCATTTCGGGCTTAACAATGCTGAATTCTATTTATGCGGGCCTTTTGTTTATATGCGCATGATAAGGTTTACACTGTTGTTTATGGGTATAGAACCTGCACGAATTCGGAAGGAGAATTTTATAGTAGAAACTGTGCCTGTAATTGAAGGTGCCCGAAATTATCCTCCCGGAAAGGTTAAAATACACTTCAAAGGGGAACTTCACGATATTATGGTTGGCGAAAACCAATCGATCCTGCAGGCTGCTTTGCAAAATAACATTCAATTACCTTATAGCTGCCGTGCCGGGATGTGTTCCACCTGTATGGCTTTATGCAAAAGCGGCACGGTGACAATGGCTGAAAACGATGTACTCACTGACGGGGATCTGAAAGATGGCTGGATATTGACCTGTACAGGGCATCCGGTTGGTGAGGATGTGATAATCACATTTGAACAATAATAATAATTTCGAAATCAAAAATTCGAAATTCTATATCTCCATCACTTCCTTTTTCTTCTTGCTTTTCATTCGTTTGGGGACGAACTCCAGTATCTCATTCTTTAAAGCCTCGATCATACGGCGCTTCAGAAAGTTTTTCTGGATAACTATGCTTACTTCCCGCGCAGGCTCCGGTGATTTAAAATAGCGCACCCTATCGAGTTGTTTGTCATTTAATTCGGCCAAAGCAAGTTCGGGTAATATGGTAGCCCCGTTATTCTGATCAACCATGCGTTTAAGCGTTTCCACACTCCCGGTATTATACTCAAAATGAAGAAAACCTTTGGTAGCTCGGCGGCGCTGACATATATTCAGTACCTGTTCGCGCATACAATGCCCTTC
>DATHLW010000572.1:0-4780 GCA_035487675.1 Mucilaginibacter sp.
TTGCGCGTAACCGCCCGTAAGGATGTGTATGGCGAAGTAGAGGAGTTTATTTGCAATACCTGCCGTTTTGATAAAAAGAAAACCAGCGACTGGGTGATCGAAGGCCCGCGTAAGGTATCGAATCAGTCGGTGATCAGCTCAAACCATTACGAAATGATGCACCCGCTGCCTGTCGTAAAGACAAACCCGCAGTTGCAGGAAGCTAATAAGGAACAATTTGAACGGGAGACACGATTATAATGGAAACTACAGAAATTATAGTAAGACTGGTATTGATCGTGGTGATATTCCTCATCAGTTTGGTGATCGCCATGTACTCGACCTATGCGGAGCGTAAGATTGCTGCATTTTTCCAGGACAGGGTTGGCCCTAACCGTGCAGGACCATATGGTATATTACAGCCTGTGGCTGATGGTGCCAAGATGTTCCTGAAAGAGGAGATCATCCCAACCAATTCAAATAAATTCCTGTTTATAGTTGGCCCTTCGCTGGCCATCATGACCGCCTGCATAGGCTCTGCAGTTATTCCCTGGGGGCAAAAGATACAAATTGGTTCAAATTTGTATGATCTTCAGGTAACTGACATCAATGTTGGTCTGTTGTACATATTTGGTGTAGTATCTTTAGGTGTATATGGTGTAATGATCGGTGGCTGGGCCTCGAATAATAAATATTCTTTATTGGGTGCTATCCGTGCTGCATCGCAAAATATCAGCTATGAAATTGCGATGGGTTTATCCATCATCGCTTTGTTGATGACCACCAATACGCTGAGCCTGAAAGAAATTGCCGAACAACAACATGGCTGGCACTGGAATATTATTTCTCAGCCTTTAGGGTTCCTGATATTTATTGTATGTGCTTTTGCTGAAACCAACCGCACGCCGTTCGACCTGCCTGAGTGCGAAACAGAGTTGGTAGGTGGTTATCACACAGAATATTCATCTATGAAGCTGGGCTTTTACCTGTTTGCTGAATACATCAACATGTTCATATCATCCGCAGTAATGGCTACACTTTATTGGGGTAGTTATAATTATCCTGGTATGGATTGGGTTGCGCTGCACACCGGTACCGTAGTGGCACCGCTTATTGGTACTGTGGTACTATTTGCAAAAATATTCTTGTTCATCTTCTTCTTTATGTGGGTACGCTGGACCATACCGCGTTTCCGCTACGACCAGTTGATGGATCTTGGCTGGAAGGGTTTGATACCATTGGCCATAGCCAATATTGTAATAACCGGACTTTGGATGACATTTATAAAATTTTAAAGAAAGACATTAAATGGAATCATTAAGTAATAAAAAGAAGGTAATTGAATCAAAACCGCTCAATCTTTGGGAGCGGATATACCTGCCTGCAGTTATCAAAGGCTTGTCGATTACCATGAAGCACTTCCTGTTTAGGAAAGATGTGACTGTTCGTTACCCTGAGCAGAAGCGTGAGTTCTCTGAGAACTTTCGTGGTATGCATTCATTGAAACGTGACGAGGAAGGACGTGAGCGTTGCACCGCATGTGGCCTTTGCGCTTTATCATGCCCTGCAGAAGCGATCACTATGATCGCGGCAGAACGTAAGCCTGGAGAAGAAAATCTGTATCGTGAAGAAAAATATGCAGCAGTATACGAGATAAATATGTTACGTTGTATTTTTTGCGGGCTTTGTGAAGAGGCTTGTCCAAAAGAAGCAATTTACCTGGATGGAGATATTGTCCCTGCCGATTACCTGAGAAAGGATTTTATTTACGGCAAGGATAAATTAGTGGAGGCGCCCTTAAATCAATAAAAGAAGTTTATAACTTTGCCTCAATTTTGAGGCAAGGTTATATTGTAAAAAATAGAAATGAGTATATTTTACTTTACCGCAATTTTGTCCATACTGTTCTCAGTACTGGTAATATCTGCAAAAAACCCTGTGCACAGTATACTTTACCTTGTATTAACATTTTTCACATTTACCGTACAATACATACTGCTTAATGCCCAATTTGTGGCCATCGTAAACTTTATTGTTTATATGGGGGCCATATTGGTGCTGTTTTTATACACGCTGATGCTCATTAACCTGAATAAAGATTCGGAACCAATGAAAACGAGTCTGGTAAAGGTTGCAGCAGTATTAGGCGGGGGATGTTTACTGGTTGTGGTAGTAGCCTCATTAAAGGCTACGGCTGTTTCTGATCCTGTATTGTTTAAGAACCCCGACCTCGGTTTGGTAAAGAACCTTGGTAAAGTATTGTTCAACGAATTTTTGCTGCCATTTGAAATATCATCGTTACTGTTGCTTTCAGCAATGGTCGGCGCAGTATTGCTGGCTACTAAAGACCCAAAAACAACGTAATGGAAAGTTTATTTAATACTGCAAAATCAGTACCGCTGAATCATTACATTTTGCTGAGCGCCATCATATTTTCGATCGGTGTTATTGGTGTATTGATCCGCCGAAATGCCATCGTGATCTTTATGTCGATAGAACTGATGCTGAACGCCGTTAACCTGTTGCTAACCGCCTTTTCGGTTTATCATGGCGATGCATCGGGACAGGTTTTTGTATTTTTCATCATGGCATTAGCAGCAGCTGAAGTAGCAGTGGGTTTAGCAATCATTGTGATGATCTACCGGAATACGAATTCGATAGATATTAATGTGCTGAACAGACTTAAGTGGTAGATTTTTTAAACTAAATATAAAGACGTATTACGTCATACGTACAACGTCAAACTTATACACAATGGATAAATATATCTGGCTTATTCCAGTATTACCTTTAGCCGGTTTCCTCATCAACGGGGTCGGCCGCAACACCTTCTCAAAAGGGGTTATAGGTTTTATCGGCAGCTTAGTGATTCTGCTTTCTTTCGGTTTAAGTATAGCTGCATTTTTGCAGGTAAAGTCATCCGGACCTATTAATGTAACTGTATTTGATTGGTTTAGCGTTAACGCATTTAAGGTGCAATTCGCGTTCCTTGTAGATCAGTTAAGTGCTTTAATGCTGTTGATCATAACAGGTGTAGGTTTCCTGATCCATCTATATTCTGTAGGCTATATGCATCATGATGAAGGTTATGGTAAGTTTTTCTCTTATCTCAACTTGTTCGTATTCTTCATGTTGTTGCTGGTTTTAGGTTCAAATTACCTGGTAATGTTCATAGGCTGGGAAGGCGTTGGCTTGTGCTCTTACCTGCTGATCGGTTTCTGGTACACCAATTCTGATTATTCTGAAGCTGCTAAAAAAGCGTTCGTTATGAACCGTATTGGCGACCTTGGTTTTATCATCGGTTTGTTTGTAATAATTGCTTATTTCGGCAGTATTACCTTCTCAGATATATTTCCAAAGGCAATTCATATGAGTGGCAATGCGGTACCATTTACACTGATCACCATCCTGTTGTTTGTAGGTGCTGTTGGTAAATCGGCTCAGATACCCCTGTTTACCTGGTTGCCTGATGCAATGGCTGGCCCAACACCTGTATCTGCACTGATACATGCCGCTACCATGGTTACAGCAGGTGTTTATATGGTAGCAAGATCAAATGCCTTATTTTCCATGGCGCCAATTACTATGGAGATTATCGCGGTTATCGGTTTAGCCACTGCCGTATTCGCCGCATTGATCGCGCTTTCGCAAACTGATATTAAAAAGGTATTGGCTTACTCAACTGTATCGCAGTTAGGCTATATGTTTTTGGGTTTAGGTGTTGGCGCTTATACTGGCGCTTTCTTTCATGTGTTGACCCACGCATTCTTTAAGGCATTATTATTCCTTGGTGCAGGTTCTGTTATCCATGCGATGGGCAACGAGCAGGATATGCGCATGATGGGCGGACTGAAAGATAAATTAAAGATCACATACTGGACAATGCTTATCGGTACCATTGCAATATCTGGTATTCCACCGTTTGCAGGCTTTTTCTCTAAAGACGAAATACTTGCGGCGGCATTCGCACATAGCAAAACAATGTGGGTAATTGGTGTTATCACAGCTATGTTCACCTCATTTTATATGTTCCGTATGCTGTACCTTACTTTTTATGGCAAGTTTAGGGGAACGAGCGAACAGGAGCATCATTTACACGAATCGCCGCAAAGTATGACCATCCCGCTAATTGTGTTGGCGGCGCTTTCTATAATAGGCGGATTTATCGGCATACCTGAAGTATTAGGCGGTCATCACTGGCTGGAGCATTTCCTTGAACCTGTTTTTGCACCATCGGCATCTGTTTTACCACATACGGAATCAGTTGCTTCAACAGAATATTTACTTATGCTCGCATCGGTTGTGGGAGCATTGGCAGCATTGGGTTACGCATATGTAAAATATGTGAAAAATAATCATGTGCCTGCTGCTGATAGTGAAGAGCGTCCGGGACCTGTTAGCCTATCTTATCATAAATTCTATATCGACGAGATCTACGACTTTTTGATACGCAAACCGCTTGATGCGCTATCGGTATTCTTTTACAAGGTGGTTGATCTATTGGCTATCGATGGTTTTATAAACGGGTTGGGTAAACTTTCGATAAGGTCGAGCAAAGGCTTGCGGCTTTTACAAACCGGGAATGTAGGCTTTTACATCTTTATGATGGTGGCGGGCATTATTGCCATATTGATATTTAGTTTGGTTAAGATATAACAATAAGCGTTTACGATATAAGAAATGACAGTTAGTATTTTACTCTTTTTGCCGATTGTTGCAGCACTTGTTGTTCTATTATTTAAGGGCAATGTAGCTAAATATGTTGCGCTTACATTCTCAATAGCCGAACTGGCCATTGCCG
>DATHLW010000573.1:0-2603 GCA_035487675.1 Mucilaginibacter sp.
GGATACACCTGGCATCGCAACGGGCTACTATAGCGGGCGACGAAATGTACAGGGGCAAGCCGGTTTTCCTGTCAGAAATTAAACGCAAATACCATTTAGGTAAAGACCAGGAAGAACAGCCGATTATGAAGCGTTTTGCCCTGCATGCTTATGAAGTAAGTTTTAAATTGCTGGACGGAAAGGAAATTACCATTCATGCGCCTTATCCTAAAGATTTTGAGACACTGTTGAAGTTGCTGGAGAAGTTTGATGCTTAGTAAGTAAGTGAACAGTGATCGGAGATCGGTGATCAGTCTTTTTCATAGAGAAGATAGTGCTGTATAGGCAAAAACTCACCATCTTCCACTAAATGGAATCCATTTGCAGTTAATTCTTTGTTAGCTTGTTTTACACTCATCTTGTGCAATGGCTTTATTTCGACTTTAGGGTCTTCGGCACGGTATTCCAGCAATAATAATTTTCCTTTTTGTTTCAGCGATTTACGGATATTTTGTAGCATCTCGTGCGGATAGCTGAGCTCGTGATAAACATCTACCATTAAAGCAAGATCGATACTATTTTCAGGCAGTTCCGGGGATTTTTCATTGCCTTTGACTACAATTACATTCACGGCACCCAACTGGCCGGCTTTGTTTTTCAGGTAATTGACCGCATCAGTTTGTATCTCTTTGGCGTATATTTTTCCTTTTGTTATTTGGTTATAGATCTTAAAAGTATAATATCCCGTACCGGCGCCAATATCCGCTACGACGCTATTTTCGTTTATAGGTAGTTTGGAAACGGCCAGGTTTGAATTTTCTTCCACCTGACGACTGTTTCTTTCCAACCATGCTGATCCGCTGAAATCCATTATATGGGCTATTTCGCGGCCATAATAGAATTTACCTGTACCACCTTCTGATGCAGTTTTATAGGTATAAATATCCTCTTTTTGCTGATCGTTTGTATTTGACGATACTGAACAAAGCAGGGGAATAAGCAACAAAAAAGCCGATCCGATTTTAAACATAATAGCTTAACACCGGTCGGCTCAATAAGTTTATCAATAATGCTATTAGGTGCTATAACCTAACAGCTTCAATACTTGCTTGCTGTTCTGTTCTTCTCCAAATACCTCGAAGTTAAATGTCTCATCCCGGTTGCGGCGGATGAGCACATGCTTGGGTGAAGGCAACAGGCAATGATGTATGCCCCCATACCCGCTTAACACTTCCTGGTAAGCCCCAGTATTAAAAAAGCCTAAATACTGCACCTTACGCGTTTTTGGCATAAACACACTGTTCATATGAGCTTCCTGGTTGTAGTAATCCTGCCCGTCACAGGTAATCCCGCCCAGGTTCACACGTTCATATTCTGAGTCCCAGTTGTTTACCGGTAACAAAATGTATTTTTGATTTAGTGCCCAAACGTCTGGCAGGTTAGTGATAAATGATCCGTCCAGCATCAACCATCTTTCCCTGTCATTTTGCTGTTTACGGCCCAATACCTTATATAAAATACCTGAAGACTCAGCTACTGTATATTTACCGAATTCAGTAATTATATCCGGCTCAACCGTATCGTGCTCTGCACAGATCTCCTTTATCCTGCTCACGATCTCGTTGATCATGTATTCATAGTCAAAGTCGAACACTAATGAGTCCTTAAAAGGCATGCCGCCGCCAATATCTAAGGTATCCAGGTCAGGGTTGATCTTTTTGAACTTACAATACAGCGTGACATATTTCTCCAATTCATTCCAATAGTATGGAGTATCGGAAATGCCAGAATTGATAAAGAAATGTAAGAGTTTAACTTTAAAATTCGGATTAGGCTCGATCTTATTGTAATAAAAATCGATAATGTCTTCCATGCGTATGCCCAGACGCGAAGTGTAGAATTGCGAATTAGGCTGTTCCTCGGCTGCTATACGGATGCCCAGGTTACAAGGTGTGTCCATCTCGATCTCATCATCATAGATGTTAAACTCTTCCTTGTTATCCAGTACCGGGATGATGTTTTTAAAACCATCATGCAGCATATCTACGATATAGGTTTTGTACTGGAAGGTTTTAAACCCGTTGCAAATAACGGTCATATCTTTGGTCAATGCACCTTTTTTCTCTAGTGCATCGATCATAGGCATATCAAAAGCAGATGAGGTTTCCAGGTGGATATCGTTTTTCAGCGCTTCTTCAACAATATGTTTGAAATGCGAGCTTTTGGTGCAATAACAATATTTATAGCTACCCCGGTAATTGTTTTTAACAATAGCCTGCTGAAATAACAGTTTGGCCTGCTGTATCTTTTTAGATACCATAGGTAAATAAGTGAAACGAAGGGGAGTGCCGTACGTTTCGATCATTTCCATTAAATTCAGATCATTGAAATATAACTCATCATCAATGATCTCAAAGCCATCTTGCGGGAAACCTACACTCAAATCAAGAAATTCCTGGTAACTCTGCATTCTTTAAAATTTTGCCAAAAATGTAATTTTTTAATTGAATATTGACATGATTTTAGCATTTAAAATATTTTTAATAAATATTTTACTTTAATATCATATTCGTCTTAACAATCTCATAAATCGTGCGGTAAATGCACCTCGATTGTATAGACAA
>DATHLW010000574.1:0-2126 GCA_035487675.1 Mucilaginibacter sp.
TCGATTCCGGCTCCGGGTACTCATCAGGGTAATAGGCTGATGCAATTTTTATCGCAGCACGATCAAATAACCTGAACCCGGATGTGCTGTCATAGATATGTTTGCCTGTCATCAGCCGGTTCAACCAGTGAAAATATTTGATACCCATCCTGCGCAAAAATGAGGATTGAAAACCTTCCTTTTCTAAGAATCGCGATCCTATCACAATATTTGCCCCGGTTTCTATATAATAACTCACTAATTTAGCCAATTGATCGGGCGGGTGTTGCCCGTCTCCATCCAATTGTATGGCTATATCAAATCCGTTATCACGGGCATAAAGTATGCCGGTTTGTACCGCTCCGCCTATGCCCAAGTTTACCGGCAGGTCAAGCACAATGGCATTCTGCTTCCTGGCTACAACAACTGTATTATCTTTTGAACAATCGTTGATGACCGCTACCTGCATCTGGTAACCGCCGGGTAATGTTGTTTGCCGAAGCTCGTCCAATACCGACGGCAGCGCAGCTTCTTCATTATAGCATGGAATTACAATTAAAACTTTACCGGGCATCAGATCAGTTAGGGTATACTAATTAATTTAAAATTATGTTAAATTTTAGTGGTGAAATTAAAGGTTTTTGAGAAATCAAAAGATAGTTTTAATCAAAAGAATTTATTTAATGGCTTTTTTTGAGGCTTAATTATTATCGGCGAATCGACATTATTTTTTCCGCAAAACAAATTCGGCTATTTTAACAGTGTCCATCGTTACTGAATTGGGCCTTTTTAGCATGAAAGCTTTAAACCGGATACTTTGGGGTATTTTTTCAGTAAAATCATTGTCAGAAACCTTTGTACCAAATAATCCTGGGTAAGTACCTCTGCTATCTAACATGATCCAGTTCTGCATATAATTTCCATTATTATAATAACTGTCAGATGACATATTAAAAACAATTTTAGACGATTTATCGAATACTTTATAAGTATCATTCCCCCAGCTATCTGTTGTAGACGTATGTTGTTTCTCAATCCAAACTTTTTGAATTATAAATAGCTTGTTCTTATCATAAACTACTAAACTGTCTACTTTATATTCACCTAAAAAGAACCCTTTGTCTTTTGATTCGTTCACACTATTTGATATAGTTGAAGGCGCATAATCAATATTACAACAATACAGAGAGAGTAATAACCAGGTAAGGAAAAAATAAGATTGAATCTTCATATAAGGCTACAGGTTTTGATCAGACAGTTTCCTACAGTAAATATATTTATTAAGATTACTAACTCAGCACTACTTCCAATATTTCATGCGAATGGATATTCCCGAAGCTTTCTATGTGCAGCGCATAATACTCCAATAATTTCTGTACCAGGTAACGCCGCTCATCATTACTGAACTTCAATTGAGCCATATTCTCAAAGCTGCAGTGCAACAGGCTGTAAAAATTCTGCGTATGTGGCGGTGACAGATAAGAAAACCCTTCCGGCTTGTATTTGCTGAACACCCCGTTCTTCATATCAAAATAATCAGCATTCATAGCCTGGTCGGGATGAAAACCAAGATAGCGTGTGAGCCGGGTCAAAAAAAGTAAATGGAAATTGGCTAAACCTTCTGATTGATTATCCAACCATTCTATCGAATTAAATACAAAATCGAACAGGTTTTCGTCAGCTGATTGCTGTCTTACAGCCTTATACAAAACCTCGTTCAAAAACAGGGCTATGCTGCTTTTGATCACATCATAAGGAATGCTTTGCAATACGGGCGAATTTTTTAATTCGGCAATGCGCTGCACCTGCCCGGTATTTTTATGATACACCACCATATCCAACAGGTGCAGGGGTTGCACCATGTTACGGCTTATTTTGGCCCTCGGCTTTTTTGCGCCATTAATGATATAGGATTGCAAGCCGAACTTCTCCGTAAAAACCTGGACAATGACACTGCTTTCGCCATAGTCGGTAGTTTTAAAAACGATGCCACGGGTTTTATGCAGCATAATGGATAAGCGCTAACAATTTGGGCATAAAGATCAGCAAGCCGATAATAAGCGCGGTAACAGCCGTGATAAGTACCGCACCGGCACTCATATCTTTTACCAATCCTGCTTTTTTATTGTATTCAGGCGACACCAGGT
>DATHLW010000575.1:0-3084 GCA_035487675.1 Mucilaginibacter sp.
CAACGGAGTGGAAAAAAGGTTTGGAGATAAAAGAGTTCAGGGAGCAGAATACAATCTTACTATCGGGTTCGATAGCGCAAATCAACGAGGCTGAAGCTTTTATCAAATCTTTGGATGTGCTGGTGCCTGTCGTGCTGATCGAGGTGACCATGATTGATTTTCACAAAACAAGGACTATCTCAACCGGGATTTCAGCAGGGGTATCGGATAGTGTAAAAACGGGGGGAACTGTATTGCCGGGGGTAAACTTTACATTCAGCGCCACCTCAGTTAATAGTTTTCTCAACAGCGTCAGCAAGTTCACATCTATTAATTTAGGGCATGTCGTGCCCAATTTCTACGTGAGTCTGCAAGCACTTGAAAATAACAGTAATGTCGACATCAGGTCTATACCAAAGCTCACTGCTTTAAATGGTCACCCCGCTAAACTAAGTATCGGAAGTAAACTGTATTATAAGAATACGACACAGAATCTTTATCCATCAGCTAGTACTTCTACATCGGTGTTTACAAATACGTATACACCCGTGGATGCCGATCTTTCAATCGATATAAAGCCGGTGGTATCCGGAGATGACCAGGTGACGCTCGGTATTAAAGTAAATGTCTCGGATTTTACATCAATCCCGACAGATGGTTCACCTCCGCCACAAGCGATAAGTCAATTTGAATCAACGCTTAGGGTTCACAGCGAGGACACCATTTTGCTTGGGGGAATAGAAAGAACCGAGAACGATTTGACATCATCCGGCACACCGATTTTGTCCAGGATACCGATTATCAAATGGTTATTCAGCAGTAGGACAAAGACCGCTTCAAAGGTGACAACAGTTCTGTTCATTAAATCAACCATTCTGCGCTGATCGGTATGGGTAAGCTGGAGCAATATTATCGGATCGGTCAGGCAGCGGGTATACACATCCATGCCAGGATTGATGGCAACCCTATCATCCATCTCTGCACTGTCACGGCTAGTGGCAACCAGCTTCAGATCACTAAGAAGATTACAGACTTAACATCTGTTGGACAATTAAAGGAGCATTTGCCTGCCAAATCAATTGTGGCGCTGAATCTTTCAGGTAAAGGGATTTTGCAAAAACGGATCGAAAAAACCGAAGAAATTGATCAGAACGCCTTTAATAAGGTGCTGCCTAATGCAAAATCGGAAGATTTTTACGTCCAGAATTTTGTATCCGGTGAATATTCCTTTGTATCGGTCATCCGTAAAACGGAAGCGGATAAATGGCTAAGCCAGCTACATGATCTGCAATTGCTGCCTTTGATGTTAAGCCTTGGGCCCTTTCCTATTGAAACGATCCTTCCCCAACTGAACGTTTACGAAAATGAACTGCTGTTTGACGGGTGTCAGATCACAAGAAATGATAAAGGAAACTGGACCGATCAGCGGTATGATGAATCAGCAACGTCCTCATTCCCATTTAAGCTGGCTTCAGAAAAGATCGATGAAAAACTGCTCTTGCCTTATGCTGCCGCATTTCAATTGGTGCTGTGCAACAGCATTGAAACAGTAAATGCGAATGCAGCCGAACTTGAAACAGCCCTGCAAAAGAAACTGTCAGATCAAAAAGTTAAAGCGCAGTCGGCAATCGTACTTGTTGTAATATTTGCGCTGTTGCTGATTAACTTTATTTTATTCTCCTGGCTTAATTCTTCAAATAGCCGTTTAACCGAGCAGGTAAGCAGGTACACTCAAAATTCCAGCAATCAACAGCAAATAAGTGAAGATATAAAAAGTAAGGAGGCGAAGCTAAGAAACCTGGGATGGGATAGTGGTATTAATAAGAGCGTATTGATCGACCAGATATCTTCCCTGTTGCCATCAGAAATAGCGCTGAAAGAAATATCAGTGAACCCAATAGACCTTGCAAATACTCGTACCCAAAAGTCGCTTGTTTTTTATGACCGGAAAATATGGATCACGGGGATATCGGAAAAGATCATCCCGGTAAATGAATGGATGGCCAGGATCAAAACAAGATCTTGGGTAAAGAATATACAGCTTGAAAACTATGCCTTTAATAGTGAATTAAACACAGGGCAATTTACCATCAAGATCGATTATTGAAATGTTTAACACTGGGAACATAAAAAAGGAATATCTGTTAGCCGCAGCCACGGCGATCGTACTGATCATCTGTTATCAGCTGGCTTTTAAAAAAACGATCGAAGCATGGCAGATTGACCGGCAATTAAAAACACAATTGGCACAATCTTCAGATATGAGTATACAGCCTGGGTATGTTGAAAGAAAGAATGTTAATCTTGACCGTGTACTGGACCTCTATAAAGCAGACACTATTAATTTCCGGAGTAATATTATAAGTAAAATCTCATCAGTTGCTGAAGCCGAGAATGTAAAACTTGCAGAGGTACCTAATCAGGACCCGGCCTACCGCACTTCGCAATTCACCATTCAGAAGCTTAGTTTTGAAGGCGATTATTCCTCGCTGGTAAAAACAATTAGTAATCTTCAAAAGGAGAAGGGGATAGGAATTGTACGAAGTGCAGTGATGAAGACTGTGGCTTCTCACGCTAATAATGATGAAGTTAAAAAGCTGATTCTTGAGGTTTACCTGGAGGTGGCTGAAAACCCAAAATAGAGTGGGAAGAAAGTCATCATCATATCGATAACGATAATTTTATATTAAATAATAAGCAATACTTGCAATTTAAAAAACAGTTATTTACATTAGCTTCCAGTTAGTTATTTACCATAACCCAATTCACAGCCCCATGAATCCACTTAGCACCCTTATCACATAGCCCAAAAGCGATACAGAGCTTTAAAAATGGTTTTACCAGCTTAATTGTCGAGAAACCGTATCCTGTTAATTTTTTTGACCAATTCCCTGATCTTTTATGCAATTTAAATTCCCCCACTTTATGAGTACAATAATATTGTTGCGCGCTTGGCTCGCCATGCATGAATCGTTTTATGCAGTTAATCTAAACAAAATTCACTGCGATACTGATTAGAGTTATTACAGATAGCCTGCATTCGATTTGTCATTTTCAAAACAACCCTTGTAAAATTATACAGTCCCAAACACGTCCTTTTATGTC
>DATHLW010000576.1:0-3061 GCA_035487675.1 Mucilaginibacter sp.
ATTGCCCTGCTGAGCGCGTCGGTTAGTATAGCCAGCCCCAGCTCCGTTGCCACCAATATCCATAAGTGATGCGTACCGGCTCCATGCGAATGATTTAATTTAACTACTTCATCAATGATGAGCTTGCCTACAAACAGTAAAGCCAATGGCATGGCTGAACGTAGTACGCGAAGCACCGAGGTGACTATAGTCATCCAGTGATTGGTTTGCCAAACCAGCTTAAAAAATGCCGGCAGGTTGCGTAATGCGGCCAGGCGTTCTTTTAAAGTGAGGGGTTCTATGCTTGTTTTTTTGGGCGGGCGGGTATTCAATCGTTGCTCTTTCTTCTTAATATCTTATGTAAATCTAGCCAATTTAATGCACTGTTTTTAGCCGTGAATAGTTTTGTGAGGAACAAATGACACAAGAAAAAGCGTGTAAAATTATAGTTGACAAAGCCTATAATTTAAATAGAATAATTTTTACATTTGCCAGACTTTCTAAAAATAAATGTTTAAACATATAATTATACATTTGTATCATAATTTTAAAACAACCCATAAAAGAAATTAAAAAAATGAAAAAGATCATTCTATTAGCTGCAGTTGCCTTAATGAACACAGCAGTATTTGCACAGACGTGGAAAGTAAACAAAGCACATTCGCACTTTACTTTTACTATCACTCACTTAGCTGTATCTGACGTTGACGGTGGATTTAAAGATTTTGATGCTACTATTACTGCATCAAAACCTGATTTCAGCGATGCTAAAGTTGAATTTGTTGCCCAAACAGCTTCTGTAAACACTGGTGTTGATCAACGTGACGGCCACTTAAAAAGCCCTGACTTTTTTGATGTTGCTAAATATCCAACTGTTAATTTTGCCAGCACATCAATCAAAGCAACTTCAACAAACCACTACAAACTGACCGGTAACTTAACTTTAAATGGTGTTACTAAACCAGTTACCCTTGACCTGGTATACCGTGGTACTATCACCAACCCAATGACCAAGGCACCTGATGCAGGTTTCTCAGTTTCTGGTACCATCAACCGTTCTGATTTTACTTTCGGCAGCAAATTTGGTTCACCAATGCTGAGCGACGAGGTTACTTTCAAAGCTTCAGGCGAGTTTGACAAAGCAAACTAATAAGAATTTTATATCGTGATTAACCATTGTAAAAGCGCCCCATTTCCGGGGCGCTTTTTTTATACCCTTCTGAAGATCATGGTACGGCCAAGTATCTTAAAATGCCAGTATCCTTTTACTTTTAGCGTTCCGTCTTTATCAATATATCCGGCGGCATCCCACTGTTTGCCATGCTGGGCATCGTATATTTTTCCCCCTTCCCAGGTATGGCTATCGTTATCGTATTTAAGACCATTTAATATCTCCAAACCTACTATTCTGCGGTTGCGCAATGCCGGATCAGGGTTGTGTTTATCGCGCCATTCTTCCATCGGTTTGCTGGGGTCGTCATTAAACCATACTATTTTGGCCTTGAATTGTTCCCTTTCCTTGTAAACCTCAACGATCAGCTTTTTATCAGACGATATCCATTTGCCGCATATCCTGTCGCTTTCGGGAACAGTAGCATGAGATTGAAGGTTTAAACTGAAAAAAAACAGGAGAGATAGAAATTTATACATAGCCAATAAACGAATATCCGGTTGATCTGTTTGGGACAAATATCTGATATAAAACGGTGATGTCAACGTTTAAATACACGTTCGCAAATTTCTATCCATTGCTGCGGAGTTAGTTTCGATGATAGTTCACCAATCAATTCATAAGGTATATCGTCCATTTTTTTGAAACGGATACAGCCTTTACCCATATCGAGTTTGGTTTTACAATGTTTTGGGTATTCGCTCACAAACCAATCCTTCAGCTTGCTATTGCCATAAACACACGTGGCATACAAAGCAATAAAATTCTTCTGCGAAGCCAGGTTCATATAAGGCAACGGCACCTTTGAGTTGCAATGATAGCCTTGGGGGTAAATTGAGTGCGGCACCACATAACCCAGCATGCCATAACCCATAGTTTCTTCAAAACCTGTGGGCAGATTTTTCAATATCACTTCCCTTATGTTGCTGATAGCCTCTTTCCTGTCAGGAGGAAGGGAATCAATATATTCCTGTGGGGTTTTAGCGGCGGATTGCATGAGATATTGATTACGAATAAGTAAATATAATTATTCTCGCTCACGTTTTGCTTTACTCGCTCGCAACATAACTAGTTTGGCTAAAGCCATCCCTCTTTGCAATTTCATCCGTTGGCTGAAGCCAACGGCAATGAACAGAAATTGCATACCAAAATCCAATTCATTGCCGTCCCATTTATGGGACGGAATAAAAAAGCATTCAAAGGGCTTTAGCCAAACAACCTACGCAAGTGCTTCTGATTGTAAAACTGTGGATATAGTACAGATATGGGCGAGAAATTAATACGCAGTTTATATATTTGAATAACCCGGATTATAAACCCATGAAAAAACTGCCACTGCTACTGCCACTGCTACTATCCTTAAACACATTCGCTCAACAAAAAAACATCTACCACAAAGGCTGGGTCGATTTTAATAAGAACGGCAAAATGGACGTTTTTGAAGATCCATCACAGCCCATTGATAAACGCATTAATGACTTGTTGAGTCAGATGACCGTTGAGGAAAAGACCTGTCAGTTAGCTACTTTATATGGTTACAAAAGGGTTTTGAAAGAAGAAATGCCGGCCGAATCGTGGAAGAACGAGGTATGGAAGGATGGCATCGCCAATATTGATGAAGAATTGAAAAACCTGACCTCTCATACAGACGCCGCACCAACCCAATATTCCTACCCTTACAGCAAGCACGCTGAGGCTATTAACACTATACAAAAATGGTTTGTGGAAGAAACCCGAATGGGTATCCCGGTCGATTTTACCAACGAGGGTATCCACGGCCTCAACCACGACCGCGCCACTTCCCTGCCCGCCCCTATCGGCATTGGCAGTACGTGGGATAAGAACTTGGTACGCCAGGCAGGGCAAACCGTAGGCCGTGAAGCAAGGGCATTAGGCTATACCAACGTGTAT
>DATHLW010000577.1:0-3473 GCA_035487675.1 Mucilaginibacter sp.
CCGTCGATAACAAACAATGGGCTGGAATTTCCGAAATTACTCATACCCCGAACGAAGACCTGGCCACTTGCTCCCGGGATACCACTGGTGACAACGGTTACGCCGGCTGCCTGCCCCTGAAGCAAATTCTCAGCACTGGTAACGTGCAATTCCTTAGCTGCCCCAATATCAAGGGTAGCAACCGCACCAGATATATCCTTTTTAAGCTGAGTTTGGTAACCGGTAACTACCACCTCATTTAAATTGCTACTGGTGACATCCAATATAATTGTACCCAATGAAGGCGCCGTTACGGTGATCAACCTGGATTGGTAGCCAATGATGGAGATAATTAAAATGTCGTTCAACTTGCTATTAAGCGAGAAGTTGCCGTTGACATCGGTTACAGCACCAACGTTGGTACCTTTAATTTTTACGGTAGCACCGATCAGGGGCTGCTTATCATCATTCCCGATGACTTTACCGCTAATTCTTGTTTGCGCGGTAACTACCAGTGAGGAGAGTATGCACACGATAAGCAGGCACATCATCCTTCCTCTCAGAAGTAAACTTTTAAACATAAGAGCGAGATTTAGTTTGGTTTAATAAATTGATAATCAGATGAAAATTAATGTGGATGGGAACTACTATCAATGTTCATCTATCAGCGGAGTGCTTTGTCGTACATATATCATCATGTCGGCCATCAATGTTATTAACTGTCGCAATTGCCGTAATACTTACATTGAAAATGGTCGTTCATATTTTTCAATAAGAGATCAGCTTGTGGTTTTTGGGGTGAGAATAAAACGCAGGTATAGCGATAGTGCAAATAGTTAAGGGCGCCTCAGTCATGTAATTGGATTGATAAAAACCAGGGACATTCAGTGAACGCTGGGCTAATAAAAAAAGGGCCCCTCTCACAAAGCCCTTTTTATCAACTAAATCCGCAACTTTATCTCAATCTCACTGGAAAAAAAGGCGGAGTACAAATCTTTTTAAAACAATTGATAATATAAACTTATTTCGACATACGGCCATTTGCAACGCATGAACGCGCACATACTATCGACAATGGTCATTCCCGGATAAATTGACCCCTTTCGTAGTAAATAAATTGCAGTCGCAGTTTGTGTGCTAAAAATTACCCAGGTTGCCATTCATACGTTAATGTCGGTTGTTCTTACCCAAATTATTGCTGTTTATCTTAATTTGCTAAACCTTAGCTGATTAATTACGATCTTCACATAGTGAAAAGTAGACTTTATCGGCATATGTTATTCTGGCTGACGTGCAGCGTACAGGGTACTATGCTGGAATATAGCTGGATACAATACGTATTCAACAAAGAGAAACAGAATTATATCATTTTGCTGGCAATCTGCTTTAATATGGCTCTGCTGCCGGCTAAGATGATGTTTACATATTTTGCACTGAATGTTGCTGTAAGTCAGCCGCTCAAACGAACTTTCAGAGCCACATCGGTCTTAATTAAATTAGCCATCGCATTTATTTTGGCAATTATCCTTTACAGGATCGTTTGCGTTTATTTTATCAATCCACTGGAGTATCCCCAAAATAAGTACACTTTCAAAGACGTATTTGATATAGGCTGGGGTTTTGTGGCGCTTTTGGATATAGGATATGTGGCAGGCATCGCAGCTGCGTTAAAACTATTCCGGATGCAGATCCATACGCTCAGGAATGAAAAGTCGCTGGTCAAGGATAAATTAGAAACCGAGCTGAAATTTCTTAAAAATCAGATCAACCCTCATTTCCTGTTCAATACATTGAATAATATATATGGGCTTGCCCGTAAAAAATCTGACAAGACGCCTGAAGTAGTTGTAAAATTATCCAAACTGCTCCGGTTTATGCTGTATGAATCAGCAAAAGACGCAATACCCATTAGGGATGAGATTAACATACTGGAGGACTACGTGCAATTAGAAAAGATCAGGCATGGCAACAGGTTTGATGTATGTTTTCAAAAAGAAATAGATGATTATAACCAGCTGATCGCGCCGCTTATCTTATTGCCATTTATCGAGAATGCTTTTAAACACGGTATAAATGAGGTCATCGATGATACCAGTATAGAAGTAAAGGTTGAATTGAAAGAAGGGCAGCTGACTTTTTTTGTAAGAAACAGTCATGACCGTGATGATAGTAAACCTATTAACGAAAGTATCGGCCTGAGCAACGTGAGGCGCCAGCTGGAATTAATGTATAATGAATTCTCTCTGACTACGCAGAACCTCGCGAGATCCTTTGTTGTTGACCTGGAAATCAATTTGAAAGGAAATGGAAACATATAATTGCATCATTATTGAAGATGAGCCGCTAGCGGCTGAAATACTGCAGGAATACATTGCAGATATCCCGTTTCTTAATTTAAA
The DNA here is from genome assembly GCA_035487675.1 of Mucilaginibacter sp. Lineage (GTDB taxonomy): Bacteria > Bacteroidota > Bacteroidia > Sphingobacteriales > Sphingobacteriaceae > Mucilaginibacter. The sequence continues at coordinate 2,379 of DATHLW010000577.1, forward strand.
AAACACCTATACCGACGCTTTAAGGGCACTGGAAGATCTGCGTTCAAATGATATTGACCTTATCTTTCTGGATATTAATCTGCCAAAGCTCAAGGGATTTGATTTTATCCAGACGCTCAAAAACCCTCCGCATATCATTATCACCACAGCTTATCACGAATACGCCTTACAGGGTTACGATCTGAATATTGTAGACTATTTGTTGAAGCCCATTGAATTCAGCCGTTTTCTTAAGGCAATCAACAAATTGAAATTGTTGAACTCGCAAAAAAACTATTCATCAGCCGTATTCGTAGCTGCCGGAAGCTCATATATGTTCGTAAATACCGGTAAGAAAAAGGTGAAACTATATTTCAGAGATATTCTGTATATCGAAAGCCTGAAAGAATACATCAAGGTATTTACAGCAGACAAGACCATTATTACAAAATACCAGCTTGGGCAAATAGAAGAGCATTTACCCAAAGGGGATTTCTTACGCATCCACCGTTCCTTTATCGTAGCAAAAGATAAGATAGATGCCTATACAAGCAGCGAAATTGAAATAGGCAACAAGCAATTACCTATAGGGCGTAGTTATAAAGAGCTGGTGGGGAATGTGATGGAAGGCGTATCAAAGATATCGTAAGCAGCAATTAATGAATTTTCCAGAGATTGCGAAACCAATTAGTAAAGCCGCTTATTAACTTCAAAGCTCCAGACCTGATTTTAAGAAAGGTTCGAAATAAATTCGCATTTCAAAATCTTTTGATTAAGCCGGTAGGGGAAGCTTCCCGAGCCCCTTTCTAACCGATTTAAGATTGTTGGCCTCCTAAAGAATTCGATTCGAGTCCTGTTCTGGCTACCTTCGACAGCTAGCCAGAACAGGACTCGAACCCCTATTATTCGGGACAACCCATTTCAGTTACGTTGCGACAAAATTTCCAAGCCTGAAATTCTTTCTGTAAATTGACCATAGTAAATCAGAAACAAAGATTTTAACCCTATAAAAGCGAGCAAGGCAACAGACTCTTAATCTGTGGGTCCTGAATTCGAGTCTCAACGGGCTCACCCATTAGCCTTCAAGCTATAAAGAAGAGCGATTACAGAATTTAG
>DATHLW010000578.1:0-2222 GCA_035487675.1 Mucilaginibacter sp.
AACCTAAGCTGTGGATTTCTGAATAGTTAAATTATGTATCTTTAGCCCGGTAAAATACCTTTGCGAAGGTAGAAATTTCTACTTTGATTTTGCGTTGGTATAAAACCTATCCCTGTTATAAAAATTGGAACATACGAATGAGTAAAATTATTGCTTTAGCCAACCAGAAAGGCGGCGTAGGAAAAACTACATCATCAATAAACCTGGCTGCGAGTTTGGCAGTTCTGGAATACAAAACACTTTTAGTTGACGCCGATCCCCAGGCTAATTCAACATCAGGTATAGGCTTCGATCCACGCACTATCAAGAATAGCATTTATGAGTGCATCATCAACGACATTGATCCGCATGAGGCTATTCAAAAAACTGAAACCCCTAATCTTGATCTGCTCCCTGCACACATCGACCTGGTAGGCGCCGAAATAGAAATGATCAACCTGGTTGATCGTGAGTATAAAATGAAGGCGGTTTTGGACAGTGTACGCAACGAATATGATTTTATCATTATTGATTGCTCTCCATCATTGGGTCTGATCACTATCAATGCCTTGTCAGCAGCAGACTCAGTGATCATTCCGGTTCAGTGTGAATACTTTGCATTGGAGGGATTGGGAAAACTTCTGAACACCATAAAGATCGTTCAAACACGCTTGAACACTGCTTTGGAGATTGAAGGTATATTGCTGACGATGTACGATGTAAGGCTCCGTCTATCAAACCAGGTAGTAGAAGAAGTGAAAAATCATTTCGAGGACATGGTTTTTGAAACAATTATTCAGCGTAATACACGTTTAAGCGAAGCACCCAGTTTTGGAATGTCGGTGATTATGCATGACGCCAATAGTAAAGGGGCCATAAATTATCTTAACCTGGCCCGCGAAATTGTACGAAAAAACGGAATGTTGAAAGACGAAACCATAGCGACAACAGAAACAATATAAATAATGAGTGCAGAGAAGAGAAATGCTTTGGGTAGAGGATTGAGCGCCCTGTTAAATGATTCTGTAAGCGTACTTCCGGATAAAAATGAAATTGGCACGAGCGCTGATGTATCGATGGGCTCTGTCAACGAGATAAAGATTGCCGAGATAGAAGTTAACCCGTTTCAGCCGCGTACTGATTTTGACCAGGATGCGTTGGCAGAGCTGGCCGATTCCATCAAACTGCAGGGATTAATTCAGCCTATTACTGTAAGAAAGGTAAATGCCCACAAATTTCAGCTGATATCGGGTGAACGCCGTTTGCGTGCATCAAAATTAGCCGGATTAACACAAATTCCTGCGTATGTGCGGACCGCCAATGACCAGCAGATGCTGGAAATGGCATTAATTGAAAACATTCAACGCGAAAATCTCAACGCAATAGAAGTTGCATTGAGCTTTCAACGTATGATAGACGAATGTAACCTGAAACAGGAAGAACTTGGCGAAAGGGTGAGCAAAAACCGTTCGACAGTAACTAACTACCTGCGCCTGTTAAAATTACCGCCAACAATCCAGGCCTCAATCCGCGACGGACAGATCAGTATGGGCCATGCAAAAGCGCTTATATCTGTTGAGGATTCTACAAAACAATTGTACCTCCATCAACAAATAATGCAGCATGAATTGTCAGTGCGTAAAGTTGAAGAGCTGGTTCGCGACCTGCAAAGATCGCCGGTAAAGAAAGAAGGTAAACAACCTGAACCGTTGTCATTCCAGGTACAAAAGATACAGGACGACCTCGCATCTAAATTCAGCACAAAAGTTAAACTTAAATTAAGCAGCCAGGGAAAGGGTAGTATCGAGATCCCCTTCTTATCAGAGGATGATCTTAACCGCATCCTTGAAATGCTGGATTGGTAAGCATGTATAAATGTCTGTTCCTTATTTGGTTGATGTTGGGGTTGGCTGTTGCCGCAAAGGCTCAACAACCGGATACTATCACCGTGAAAAACAAAAAAGACAGCCTGAACCGCATGAAGGATTCAGTTACGTCGAAACGCTACTATCCTAAGATAACCAAAGAAAAAACTTATCACCCCGATTCTTTGCATGACCCGCACAAGGCGGTTATGCGCTCGCTTATGATACCCGGATGGGGGCAGCTTTATAATCACCGTTGGTGGAAAGTACCCCTGGTTTACGGGGGACTTGGTTTATTGGGCGATGTGATAATATTTAATCAAAAAAATTACAAGCTGTTTTTAAAGGAAGCTTTGCTGCGCGAAAAGGGCATTGTAA
>DATHLW010000579.1:0-3928 GCA_035487675.1 Mucilaginibacter sp.
GGCCTCATCTATGCAATTCAATTTGATCACATCATAACTGCCTTTGGTAACTAGTGTTTCCTTGCCATCTTCAGATATCCTGTAAATATGGCGCCATCCGTCTTTTTCGCTCACCCAGATAAATTCTTTACCATTCTTCAGCCAATCCCAGCCAACCGGGTTCCCGTCGTTCCAGCGTGATTTGCCATCTATCCAGGCATTATCAGTTTCGGTATGTATTGCATGAGTAGCACCATTGGATACATTACCTACAAATATTTTACTCTCATTTTGTGCACGGTTCAACTGCTCTAAAATGATCTCGTTCGAGTTGGTTGTCCATTCCATTCGTGGGATGTAATGCTGCACATTATCCCCCGGAACATCGATCCATGTTGTTTTTGCAGAGCTAATGTCTACTACGCCCACTTTACATGAGCTTGGATCTTCACCTGCTACAGGATATTCTACCGGCACAGTAAATGGATAGATCGAGTCCGTAGTATTCAGCATCAGGTAGTTTTTGATCTTGCGCGCATCGATCTGCCAATAAGCAATCAGCTTGCTATCTGGCGACCAGCGGAAACCGTCACGGCAGTCGAACTCTTCTTCATAGGCCCAATCGAAGGTACCATTGATCAGCTTGGTCGAGCCATCAGTTGTTAATGGTTTAATATCGCCGCTGGCCAGGTCCTCGACATAAATATTATGCCCGCTCACATAGGCTGCTTTAGTGCCATCAGGAGATATTTTAGCAAACATCAGGGATGACTCCGGTTTATCGTGGCCAAGTTGTTTGAGTGTCTTGGCCGTCATGTCGTACACCCAGTAATCGCCACGGGTATTGTAGCGCCATACGCGTTTGGTGTTAGTAAAGACCAATACCTTGCTGCCATCGTCAGAAAAAGAAAAACCTCTTACAGCCAATGCGGGTTTGCCCTGTGGCGTAAGCATTGCTTTAGTAACAATAGTTGTTTTCTTGTTGGCATCGCGGGCGTCGAGTTCGTCTATGCCGTCTCCGCTGATCTTGTAATACTGGTAGCCGTCTTTGGCCCAGTTGGTTCCGCCGCGTTGAGCATATACCTTGCTTGAGAAGAAAAGCAATAAAAAAAGCATCAGGACAGCAAACCCTGAGTAGTAAAACCTGGTTTTCATTTAATTAATTTTAGTGTTCAGTAATTTGAGAATTTGCACTCAATCGCTAATTTTTGCGTTATTTTAGCGACATAATGCCCCGCAAATTAATAATTCCTTTATGAAAAAGCTATATCTGCTATTAATTGGTGCTATAATCATTACATCCGTTGCCGAGGGGCAAACCATAAACCGCAGCAAGTTTATTAATGATAGCCTCGACAACTATATCAACCGGGCCTTGACTAACTGGCGCATACCCGGGGCTGCAGTTTGCATTGTGAAAGACAACAAAGTGGTATTGATGAAAGGTTATGGCATTAAGGAATTAGGGCTAAATAATAAGGTTGACGAAAACACACTGTTCATGATAGGCAGCAATACAAAAGCCTTTACAGCTACCGCGCTGGCAATGCTGCAAACTCAGGGCAAACTTTCATTGGATGATAAGGTAACCAAATATATTCCTGAGTTTAAGCTGGAGAATAGATTTGCGGGAGAAGAGGCTATTATCCGCGACTTACTTTGTCACAGAATAGGCTTCCGAACCTTCCAGGGCGATTTTACTTTCTACAATACCGATCTTACCCGCGACCAGGTGATCCAGAAAATGAGCCTGGTTAAAGCTGCTTATCCTTTCCGTACCAAATGGGGATATACCAACTCGGCGTTTTTAACTGCAGGGCAGATCATACCAAAAGTTACAGGCAAACCTTGGGAAATCTACTTAAGGGAAAATATCTTCGCCCCGCTTGGAATGATGAATACATTGGCGTTGACTGCAGATATTACCAGGTCATTGAACCGTACCGTTCCGCATACCTTAGTGAACGGCCAGTTAACTGCCATACCCTATTGCCAGATTGACGGACTCGCGCCTGCCGGCGCTATTAGTTCATCAGTAAACGATATGAGCAAATGGGTACTGGCCCAATTGAATGATGGCAAAGTAGGACAAAGACAGGTGATACCTGCAACAGCTATTGAAGCGACCCGCCAGCCGCAGGATTATGTTGGAAGCATTACTTACCTGACAGGTGAAATGAGTTATGAGCTGTACGGATTAGGGTGGTTTTTGCAGAATTACGGCAACCGGCAAATTGTATCGCATACCGGCGGTGTAAATGGTTATGTATCATCTGTCACAATGATACCAAAAGAGCATTTAGGGATTATTATTTTGACTAATACGGATGTGAATGCATTTTATGAAGCTTTAAAATGGGATATCATTGATGCTTATTTAAAACAGCCCTTCAGGGATTACAATCAAAAATACCTGTCTAATTTCAAAGCGCATCAGCAAGCTGAGTATCTGCAAGACAAAAAACTAAAGGACACTTTGGCCCTTAACCACCCGCCAGCACTATTACCTGCACAGTATACCGGCAAATATGTAAATGAGCTTTATGGAACTATGACTGTGACCCAGGGAATAGGCAACGACCTGGAAATGCGCTTTGAACACCACGCTAAAATGTATGCCCACTTGCAGCCGCTGGGAGGAAATCGCTTTTATGTTACTTTTTCTGATCCGGTGCTGGGAAAAGCAATATTCCCTTTTACTGTTACAAATGGGAAAGTAACCGCAGTGAGAGTAAAAGTGGCTGATTTTGTGGAATATGACCCTTATGACTTCAAAAAGGTGGAATAAAAAAAAGCCCCCTCTCACTCGCTGATTGGGGACTTTTACCTAAACCTTATCACATTGTAACAATGATGTTACTTTGTAATAGCAAATATAAATAAAATAATTGTTTTACAAGTAATTACAGGTGCCATAAACAAATATTTTTTCATTTTTCATATAGAAATAAGTTACACACTCTTCATTTGCCTAATTCCGGGTATTATAGGTTTGTTTATTATTCTATAAAAAAATACTCCGCCAACCATATACAACAGTACATCTATCCAGTCTGCTGTGTAAGTTTTTGAATAATAAGGAAGTACCAGCTCAAATAATACAGAAACATAAACGACAATAAATATTACATGCCAGGGCGATAATACATAATAATTATTCCGGATCACAAACACCCTTTGGAACCACAAACCCAGGTTGGCTATTACCGGTATAGCCAGAAAATCATTAATATATCCATTCAATATAGGAACAGGATGCCCCAATCGACGCATGACTATTACTACAAACCATATAAAACAACCCATAATGAACCATTTGTTAAGCAGTGTTTTCATTTATGCGGCAAATAGGCTTAGTAATACCATCAGCATGGTAATGAAAATAAAAAAAGCGATTTCAACGTAGTAAACCGCCCAGCGAAATGAATTGAAAAAAAGCTTTATTTTCCGTTTGAATCTGCCATCAGTGGGTTTTAGCGCAAAATAGTCGTTTTCCTTTTTCACTTCAGATAGGATTCTTTTTTCTATTTCGCGCGAAAAACGTTGCGGCTCCAGGAAGCCGTCACAATAAAGGCACCTGTCATCAACCTCACCCTTCCACAGGGTCCACTGTCCGCAATGCGGGCACTTTATTTCGCAAACCTGGCTCATTACCAATAACTAAGCAATAATAGATTCGTCCGCTAAGCTAGAAATGCTGCAGATAACAGGAGCATGGATTTTAGAAACTGAAAGAGGTATTAAATAGCAACTATACCCCAAATTAGCAATGCACCTGCGACAAGGAGAAAAAACAACATTACCAAATAATATGCCCCCCACCTCACTGAATTCACAAAAATCTTAAATATTTGGGTGAGTTGTTCGTCGTTTTCATTTATTACCAGATAATAACTCTGTTTTCTGGATTCAGCAAGCTTAACATCCTCTTCATGTGCAACACGCTCAG
>DATHLW010000580.1:0-3089 GCA_035487675.1 Mucilaginibacter sp.
TATTTTAACAGGGTCTTTTTCAACGCTCCGCAATACCCATTCCTTTCCGGTTGGGTCAACCAGTCTTAAGGAAGTGGTCTGCTGGCCACCGCCTTGTTTTTCGGGCGTGAGGCCCCCATGTAATTCAGATATTCTGAACACCGGCAATTTTACAGCTGCTGCCCAATCTTTTCGGTAATTTTCACCAAAGAAAAGCCGATGTATACCAGTTACCTTGTCGTATTGTTCATGAACTCTTACAATGACACTATCTTGGGTTATTGGCTTAATATCATCTTGTGCTCTACCAATAATACCTGGTAGTATAAGTGAAAGGAGGATGATGATTTTTTTCATGTTATTTCATATTATAGCTTTCAATACATTGATACCGAACCGGTGACTGACAATTCGGCCCAATATTTTCAATGGTAAGGCCCGGTTATTGCAAAACCGGCTCCTTTATTCTATTTTTCAGTAAAAGATATATTTGTTTTTGTGACTGATTCGGCGGCTCCCCATTATCGATTTCTAAATTGTTGAGATACCTGTCAACACGCACAGCCTGCAAATTATCCTTCAATTGAAGATCTAACATCCCGATGATCTGGGCTTTCATATCCTTATCATGTACCGGGAAACAAACCTCTATCCGATGATACACATTTCTGTTCATCCAATCTGATGATCCCATGTACAGGTCTTTATGCCCATTATTATGAAAAAGAAATATCCTGCCATGTTCCAAATACCTGTCCACTATCCGTATAATGGTTATATTTTCGCTAAGCCCGGGTACGCCAGGAACAAGACAACAAATGCTACGGACGATCATCGATATTTTAACTCCGGCCTGCGAGGCTTCGTAAAGTTTATTGATCAGAACACGCTCCTCAAGGTTATTAAGCTTGATCTTGATTGAAGCAGGAAGGCCTTTTTTTGCAAAATCAATTTCCCTGTCAATCAGTTCGATAAATCTGGATTGCAGATTGAACTGCGCTACCAATAAGTGCTCAAAATCTATTTTATCCCCCGGTCCCGGTTTCTTCCTTTTCAACAGAAAAATAAATAGCAGCTCTACTTCGCGCAGTATATCACTGTTAGTAGTAATCAGTATATGATCGGTGTAAAAAGCAGCGGTTGTTTCATTAAAATTCCCGGTTGAAAGCAGTCCTGAATAATTGCTGCGGCCATCAATATTCCGTTTTACCAGGGCTACCTTTGCATGAACTTTTAACGCGGAGACGCTGTAGACGATCTGCACACCTGCATTTTTCATTTTCTTAGCCCATTTGATATTGTTAGCCTCATCAAAACGCGCCTTTAATTCGATCATCACAAATACCTTCTTACCATTTTTAGCAGCGCTTATCAGCGCATTAACTATCCTTGAATTACTGGCTACGCGATATAATGTGATGTAAATTTCCTCGACAGTAGTATCAATGGCGGCTTCGTTAAAAAAACGAAGTATAGTATTATAAGATTGATATGGCGCATGTATGCAGATGTCCCTCTTCTTTAACTGATCAAACAATGGTGACTTGTAGTTAAACTCCTTTATTGGCAAAGCAGGCCAATCTTCATTACTAAGGGCGGAATTTTTTATAGGTATCTGGCCCAGATCTTTCAGATTATGATATCTGCCACCTTCCGTAATACTCTCGACTGATAGGTTGAGACGGCTTTCAATTAGGTACAGTAGCCGCAAGGGCACACCGGGTTCGTAAAGGAAACGTGTCGCCAAACCTGAATCCCTTTTTTGCAGTTGTTTTTCTATCTCGTCCGAAAGATCACCTGAATATTCGTCCTTCAAGTCGATCTCTGCATCACGGGTTATTTTGATGCTGAAGCATCCTTTGATGTCAGCATCTTTAAATATTTTATTCAGATTGAACCTGACAATATCATCTAAAAAAATAATATACTGTGTTTTATCAAAATTCAGCGAATAAAACCTGGATAGTTGGTCGGAGGGGATGTTGAGGATCATATTTCTCTCTATTCCATCCTGTTCTACCATTACCAGGAAGTATATCTTATTATTTTCAGGAAAAAACGGCTTGCTGCTATCCTCAAGGTCTATCGGTTGCAGAAAAGCCATTACCTGACCATGTAAATAATCATTAACTGCTGCTAATACCTCAGTGGGAATGTTTTCATGGTAGAATAAATGAATATTATTCTTCCTAAGCAACGGGATGATCTGCTGAGTAAGTGTTTGTCCGAACTGTTCCAATTGACCGGCTATGATTTTCCGCGCCTCCTGCAAGTTTGTTTTGGTATGCTCAGCTATATCATCTTCATTACCGTTTCCCGAAATATGATGCAGGGCCATCTGAACGGGCATACGTACCCTGTAAAACTCATCGAGATTAGACGAATAAATTGATAAGAACTTGATCCTTTCAAGTAAGGGCACACTTTGTTTGGCTGCTTCCCGCAGTATGAGCTCATTAAATGCAAGCCAACTTATATCACGGTCAAAGTATTGCACAGGCATTTCCATAAGGCACTAATTAGGGATCACAGGTACCGGTTCAGTATGAAAAAGAACTGCTATAACAAATGCAAGTACAGAAAGAATGAGCCCAAACATAAAAATGTTGTAAGCAATCCTTAACTGGCGATATTTACGGCCTAGTACTACACCCTGTGAATAAACATCCATTATAAGCGTGTGATACAATAGGTCCTTATCCGCCATGACTTTTTGCATACCTGTTGAGTAATCGTCCAAACGCATTTTATAAAAATTACCGAAGAATAACAGGTTCACCTTTTTCTCTTCAATATCTTCTATAGAAAAGATTCCTTTGGGTATAGACGGACGGGTGGAAAGAATAGCAAAAATAATACTCAACACGCTTACTGTAAGCAGCATAAATGTCGGTATAATGATAAAGTTGTTGGTATCCAGTTTGCGCAGCACCAAACTGATAATAGCAGAAAGTATGATAGAATTTACCGTGATCAGTATATGCGCCTTTCCATCGGCCATATCGCTTAACCGCTGGTTATTGCCAGAGGTAATACGAAACATAGTCTCAATACCCCGTTCAGGAATGTCCTTATTCTTTTTAGCACGTTCAGTGTGCTCAGTATGATCT
>DATHLW010000581.1:0-5516 GCA_035487675.1 Mucilaginibacter sp.
ATGCAGGCATAAGACGGCAGGTGTCTCCACGCAGGGTCAGTTATAGGAGTGGCAAAAGCCTTGCCAGCAAATTCCCCTTGAGAATCAGCCATAAGATCAGCCTGTTCTTTTGGAACGTCTGCACAGAAACTGGCGTGATATTTTGCCTTGTCAATGTAAACAACGCCGGCATCATCCGGACGCAATATCGCGTTTTCGGGCAGAACAGGTGCAGATTGGAATAATGTAAGATCTGACTCCCCCTTATCAGGCTGGAATGCGGCGACATACACCAGGCCCGCAACTTTAGGATGGTTCCCTCCCTCTGTGATCACTGCACCGCCATAAGAATGGCCTACCAGGATACATGGGCCGTCCAATAGGTCCAACTCATGACGTAAGTTTTTGACATCATCCTCTAATGATGTCATTGGCTCCTGGAGGACAACGACATGGTAACCTTTTTTAACGAGAACATTGTAAACCCCTTTCCAGCCCGAGCCGTCAGCGAAGGCCCCGTGTACGAGAACGACATTTTTAATTGACTGGGCAAATGCTGAAGAGCAGGCAATAAGAATCACTGCGAGCGTCATCACTAAATGGCGGCTGATTTTGTTTGATTTTTTTTTCATGATATTAAGATTAAATTTGAACCTTCTATACCATGATCTGTGCCATGCCTATAACATGCTGACTTTCAAATATTTGATATGAATTTAGCCCGTATAATTTTATGAAATAGAATAAATGCCTGGACGATTTTGTTTATATAGAAACAAATTAAAGTCGTTCATCAGGGGACTTTAGAAAGGATAAAAAAGTTGACGGAAACGCAGCAAATTGGTTTTTACGGATCAATCTTTATAGGGCTTGTTGTTTTTTTTAAGGCCCACTTTTTTGATGCCCAGTTTTTTCATCCGGGAGTTTAAGGTGGGTACCTTCATCCCGAGGATTTCTGCGGCACCACCCGCCCCATAAACTTTCCAATCGCATTCCTTAAGGACTGACAGGATGTGTTCTTTTTCAACGTCGATTATATTTTTTGAGCGGGCAAAGATTGAAGAGGACGTTTCAGGCGGGGCTTCCAGGTCTATATAATTGATGCGGTTACCGGAACAAAGGATCACCGCCCTGTGAATAACATTTTCGAGTTCTCTTATGTTACCCGGCCATTGATATTGCTGCAGCAACTCTACCACCTGATCATCTATTCCCGTAATGTTCTTGCCTTCCTGGCTGCTGTATTTCTTAACAAAATGATTAGCAAGGAGCGGGATGTCGCCTGGCCTTGAACGCAATGGAGGTGAAACTATCGGGAAAACGTTCAGTCGGTAATAAAGGTCTGCCCGAAAACGGCCCGACGCCATTTCTTCCTGTAAATTCCGGTTAGTTGCTGCCAGGATACGAACGTCTACTTTTTTGGTTTTACCTCCTACTATTTCTATCTCTTTCTCCTGCAGAACCCTTAAAAACTTGGCCTGGGTTTCCAACGGGACCTCCCCAATTTCGTCTAAAAATATTGTCCCGCCATTGGCTTGTTCAAACTTACCGATCCGCGTTACGGATGCATCTGTAAAGGCTCCTTTTTCGTGTCCAAACAACTCTGACTCTATTAAATTACCCGGGAGTGCAGCGCAGTTCACCGTAATAAATGGTTTATTGGAATGGGCAGACAGCTTATGGATGTTTTGTGCGATCAGTTCTTTCCCGGTACCACTCTCTCCTAGAATGAGAACAGCTACTTCCGATTGTGCCACTATCTTAATATTACTAAGCAGTAAAAGCAGTGCCTTGGAATCGCCGACAATATCGCAACCCGAGCTGACCCTAAGCAAGGGGTCAACCGGCGCCTTATTTTTCAATTTCAACTCGCGATCCTGCATATGCGTGTATAATGCGACATCAAGAGCGATCAAAATATCCTTTTCACGAAATGGCTTTAAAAGGAACCCATAGGGCCGGGTCATCTTGGCCGCATCGAGTATCTGCTGCCGTGAATTAGCCGAAATGAAAATGAATGCTATATTCTTTTGCGACAACATCTGGGCCAGGTCGATCCCTGTTAACCTCCCCTGGAGTTGAATGTCCAGCAATACTATATCCGGTTTCTCCTGCCCAATTATTTTGAGTGCTGCACCAACAGATCGGGCAATCTCGCACACCTTATATCCTGTCCGCAGTAGGATAAGTTCCAGATTGCTGGCCTCGATATACTGATCTTCAACAATGAGTATTTTAGCTTTCGATGGCATCTGGTATGTCGTTTAAAAGTTCTTCAATATTTATTACTTCTTCATCAACCAGGACACGGTTGCAAATTAATCTTATTTCTGTTCCTCCTTTGTTGTTAAATAATACCTTACCCCCGATATCACCGCAAAGGCCTCTTATCAACCGCAGTCCCATAGATGAATTGGGTTTATTCAGCACCTCCAAATCGATACCAAGGCCGTTATCTGCAACAATTACAACTATTTTTTCACGCTCTTCAGCTAATTTGATGGTAATTTGTCCCCCGTCATTTTTCGTAAACGCATATTTTATAGAGTTTGTGACCGCCTCGTTAATGATCAAACCGATGGGGATCGCGATGGAGGTGTCAATTAAAACAGGGGCTATCTCCAAACGAAAAGTTATGTTGTGGTTCAAATCATAAATATCCTGCAGGTAATGAACCAGCGCAGTTACAAAATCGTTTATGTCTATCGTTTTCACATCCTCATTTTCATAAAGCTTTTGATGGATCAATGACATCGCATAGATGCGGTGTCGGCTATCGTCAATCGCCTTCAGTGCGTCCTTCTCCAGGTAGGCGGCCTGTGATTCCAGCAGGCAGATAACGGTATGCAGGTTATTTTTCACCCGATGGTGTATCTCTCTGAGCAGCCATTCTTTTTCAGACACCAATTTCTCCAGCAATGAATTCGTCTTTGCAATTTTACGGATAGCTTTTTTATGGAGGATAACCATTCGATATAAAAGCGCGCTGACAATAATTACAATGATGGTAAACGCGATGGTTATATTCCTTATCAAAACAGCCTGCTTAAGGTTTGCCCGCTGAAGCTGTTCATTTTGAGTAAGGATTTGTATCTTTTGCCTGCTATCCGCTAATTCATCCTCTTTCTTTTTCGTATCGTACACCACTTTAAGATTTGCTTCCTGCGCAGCTTTGCTTGTGGTATAAATCGAATCTCTTTCTGTCGTATATCGCTCAAGAAATAAAATAGCCGATGCCAGGTTATGACTGGCAGTATCGATCTTATAATGCGAGTAGAGCAGGTAACTCTTATTCGCCGGTGCGTTGTTATATTGTAATGTTATAACATATGATTTTCCCCAATATTTATAAGCATTATTGAAATCACGTGCCATTGCGTAATACTCGGAAATTGCGGAGTATGCTTCCCTTCCGGTATAACGAAGAATGGCCGGACTTGCACTCCCGATCAATTTTATTAATTGCAAGCAATATTTATTGCCACTGGTCGGATCTTTTATAGTTGTATAATAGCGCAAATAAAAAGTATTCGAAAAATATTGGTTTTGAGGATCCTTTTCAGGGAAGCGCGAATGTATCTTATCTATTAGATGCTTCGTTTTATTATATTCTTTATCATGCATATAAACATAATACAAACTGGCTCCGATACTAAAGATACCGTCCTTATTATTGAGTCTTTCCGCCATGTTCATTGCTTCCACAAAATATTTCTTTGCATTGGGATTATCGGAAAGCTCTAAATAGATTAATGCCGTATTGTTGTAAATCTGGCACATGGTCATGCTGCTGTCCCTGGCTCTTTCGGCGGTCTGAACCGCCATTAAACAATAGCGCAATCCTTGCTGGTCATCTCCCATGATCGTGTAAATATCCGCCAGTTCAATATAAATATCCTGTACATTCTTATAGCCATAGCTGAAATAGCAATCCATCGATCGTTGATAAGCGTCGAGGGCCAGGGCAATGTTCCCGGTTGCCTCCTTGCGCAACCCATACAAATCCCCCAGCGACTTCCAAACCCCTGCCCTAATCCGAACATATCTCGCACCGGCAAAGCAGGTTGTGGCTTCTTTAAGTAATACGATTTTTTCATTTAGCTGCCTGTCATCATCGGTATTTAAAAAATCACCTTTCTCTAGCAATGCACATCCTAGAAAGTAATCGCCCGGTTTTTTTTCTAAAAATGTGAGTGCTAAGCTGTTGAGGCGGCTTGCATCATCATGCAATCCTTTTTCCTTGCTGATCAGGGATGCTAAAAACAGCAGCTCACCATCCGTCGTATGTAAATTGAATGCTTTGCTAAGCTGCTGTCCTTGTTTTAGGTAAACGGATGCGCTATCGATATCCTTTGGGTCTTCTCCGGGCTTGTTGATATAGAATTGTCCCTGGCGAACACATGACAGCACACGACTTTCGGGGCTGTTGCTGTTATCATTTATAATACGGTTCAGAGAATCTACCGTTCTTTTACCCTGGGCCAATCCTTGCACCCAGATGCCTATTATTAGCCAGATAAAAATGAACTTTTTCATTGTAAGCTATTTTTGGTTTGCCCTTTATTTTTAGCTTTATAAAAAGCTGGTCTTAACAGAGGCCGCCTCGCAATTTTAATATTAAATATATACATATTTCCTCTCTACTAAAAAATATAGATCGTTGACTTTTGCGATGATCAAATTATCGTATTTAAACCCTGTCAGATTGTTGTTTGTTGAATAATCGCTTTTATAAATTGTTGATATTTCAGCAAAAATCCTGGTGCAATAAGTAATAATAAGTTCATTTTAAAAGTATTATAAGATGGCATTTGCTTTGATTTAATACTAAAAACTTAATAGCAATTAGATGCCAGAATTATACGACTACATTCAACAAAAACAAAATCCGGACCAAGAACATCCGATGCGACTAATAAGTCAAAATTTTGGCTTCTCAGACATCATCGGAAGCAGCCCGGCAATGCAAAGGACATACAAGCTTATGGCCTGTGCCGCCAACTCAGATGCTACAGCCCTCTTACTCGGAGAAACCGGCACCGGAAAGGAACTGGTTGCCAAAGCTATCCATAATCATTCGCCGAGAAGGAAGAATCCTTTGGTGACCATTAATTGCAGTGCGCTGCCAGCCTCGTTAATTGAAAGTGAACTGTTTGGGCACGAACGGGGGGCATTCACCGGGGCAATGGGTAAAAGGATAGGAAAATTTGAGTTGGCTGAACGCGGAACGATTTTTCTCGACGAAATAGGTGAACTACCGCTTGAGTTGCAAGCAAAGTTATTACGGGTGCTGCAAGAGCGTGAGTTTGAAAGAGTAGGAGGAAACGGAAAAGTGAAGGTCAATGTGAGGGTAATTGCTGCAACAAACCGCGATCTTCAAAAAGAAGTTGAGGAAAAGAGGTTTCGTTCCGATTTATTCTTTAGGCTAAATATCTTTCCAATCGCAATTCCGCCTTTGCGGGACCGTATGGATGACCTTGACGACCTGATTGACTTTTTCATATCTAAGTATAGCAAATGTGGTGGTAAAGATATCT
>DATHLW010000582.1:0-3471 GCA_035487675.1 Mucilaginibacter sp.
TGGCGCCCAGTATAACAGGTTTCTGAAATCCGGTACTCTGCTTGACACCTGGGCCTCTGTATCATAAACAGGCGAATAAAATACCCTCTGCAACTGCATACCTTCGTAATCCATCACCACGGCATGAGGGTCTACTTCTACACCGGCAAGGTCGTTTTTGTAGCTGGCATAACTTAGTATACCTTCTGCATCAGAAGGCCCCCAAAAATATCTGTCCTTAATTACATCAACCCTTTTTATTTTTAACGGATCAATCGCCATCACCTTGTTCATATCAAACATTGGTATACCATCAAGCAATACCAGCGGATCACCTTCTAAAAATCCTTTGTCACTGATTATTCTTATTTGGAATGTATTACGCGGATGAAACACATTTACTTCCCTGATATATTCGCGCAGCACTTCTTCCATAGTTGTGAAACGGGTATAATCATCCAGCCTATAAACTTTATCAGGCTTGCCATAAAAACCAGTGCTGTCTATGTAAGGCTCGTAAAACTGTTTCGTCTTAATTCCTGAATAAATATTTTGTACCTGCATCGCTACATTTTGAAGCTCGAGTGGTTTCTGCATATCCGCTGTAAGTTCAAACGGCGGTAATGGAAGTTTTGAATATTGCTCCGAAAAAGGGTTTTGAATATCTATGTGATAGGTGGTATCACGCTGCGTGTCGGTTTGAACCACGATTTCGCCTGGGCCATACAGGTCTTTGGTATTAAATAGTATACGGCCAAAAGTATCACTTTTTGCGGTGAACAATTGCACCCTTTTACCAGGTACAGCAAAATAGGCAATCACATCGAATGCCGGGGCATTAGTTGTTGTATTGATTATTTTACCGGTAACAATATGGCCATTATACTCTGGCAAAAAGCTAAATGAAGCTGGCTTGTTTTTCAATACTTCGTTCCATTGAAAGCGGCGCCACCCTTGTGTTAGCATCAGATTATCCACGGCTTCGTTTGCCTCAGCCGTGTTATTTTTCAAATAGTATTCGGGTGATTCAATAGTTCCGCGGAGATCCGAACTCAGCCAAAAACAGCTTGTAATATCGCCTGACTCAAGGGTTTGATAGGCATCTAAACGATAAACCGACATAGACAGATCAGCATTCAATTGCTTACCAGACTGATCTTTAGCCAAAACAGAGATATTTACTTTTTTACGGCCTCCATAGTTTTGTTGATCAGAAGCGGCATCTATCACCAGGCTTTTGGTCGGACGCTTAAAATACAGACGTTCACATACAGGGTGCCTGTCGCCGTCAAAAATTGTTAAATGTGATATACCTTCATCCAACGCCGATTTGTCAATAGCGAAAGTAGCAACGCCATTTATTAAGGCAGCACGTTGGGCCGCTTTCACCACTTGCCTGGTATGCGCAAACAAATAGGCTGAACCGTCGGAACTTCCGGTGTTGCTATTCACAGTTACCTGTAATGGCCCATTACCATTATCGGTTAATGTCATTACATAGCCCTTGTCATTAACAGCGGGCATGTCTTTTACAACCGGTGCACTGCCCGCTACTTTTATTACTGCCTTATAAGTGCTGCCTGCTGCAGGTGTAAATGAAAAATGACCCATTCCAAATTTTAATGACTGGAACCGTACTACGGTATCGTTTTTTTGATCGATCACGGCCCCGGTAAGATCGATCCCTTTTCCACTTTTATTTACGGCTTTAAACCCTACTTTACTAGTGATACCGTTTACCAGGTTTCCCCCCTCAGGGAAAAACTGAATGTCGAAATCGGCAATGTTTGCCTTGGCTGTGGTAACCGGTGCCCTCTGCGGGTTTACTATGGTAATGTTCTTATTAAAATAAAAATCCGGGCTAAAATTCCTCATCCAGTTGGTATATGCCCTGAAATGGTAATTACCATTGTTCAAAGTTACCGGGATGTATAGAGATCCGCTCCCCTGGCCGTTGTGCAATTCCACCTTGGCCTGCATAGCAGGGTTCATGCCGTCATCCAGCACTTCGATATAAGCAACCTTGCTCAGATTTAAGGGTTTATGATAACTGCCATCAACCACGTAGACTTTAAACCACATTATTTCACCTGTGAGATATGCCCCCTTATCGGTATGAACAAAAACCTTTTCCTGTAGCGCACCCTGGCTATAGTTTTTAAAAACGGCCTGTACATCATTTGATGTCTGTGCCTGACAGTTAAATGCAAACAACATTAACAGGGCAAAACCCCCAATTACATTCTTAAACTTAGTTGCCATTTGTTTCCTATTTTTATTGTTTACGCCAAAGTTGTTTATAGCTTCAATATTTTATTAATGTCTTTACTAAAATTGATCTGTCCAAAAAGCCGGGCGCACATTTGTTCCCCTTAAAGTGCAGTCCACACATATCCCTCCGGAGGCAGAATATCCTTTTGGGGGTTGGCCTGGTAGGCCGAAAGGTAATACAGGTATTGCATCACCTTTATATATGTTTAAATCTACCTCATTCTGCTTTGTCACAGGGTTGAAAAACAAAAATGTATCCAATTTACAGTTATCAAATGGTTTGCTAGTAATATATTGCGAATTGGATGGTAACTCTGAATAGTTAATGTAAAATCTTTTTTGAGCAATAGAGCCGGCTGTTATGTAGCCTATCACCTGTTCCGCGGGGTTTGTCGTTGAATGAATGTTTCCGGTTAACGATGAAGGCTGCGGATCAAAAATCCCCCCAAGTTTTTCTGTATTTTTACTTAGTTGTTGGTAATACTCAAAAGCGTCTTTTGTTAAGGCATATTGTTTTAACAATATGCTGTAACTGACACCAATTTTTTCGGAATGTGAATCAATAAACGTGACCGGAGAGTTAGTCAATACATCTTTTGATAATTTATCCGTTGAAGCTAAGACGATGCCGCTTGACGCATCCGAGGTCCAGCAGCTATAAATCTTGTGAGCCTGGTCTCTTAATACTATGGTATCTGTTGTATTACCATAAATGTCCGTGGTTTTTTCAACCATCACCTCTGATGAATAATCCGAGTGAATTATCCATGTCTCCTGGTAATCGTACCGGTAATAGCGTGTACTATTAGAGGGATCATGGGTAGAGACATTAACTTGAACCCCTGTATTCTGCGCACGGAAGCTCACGCTATCAATAGGCGGTGAGTTTTTTACGGGTACAAAGTCAGACTCATAAATTTTATTGTCAGAGGTTGTTATTTTTAATCTGTATTTATTGGTTGCGCTCAAATTCAACCCGGCAGAAACATAGTAACCATTACCGGCATCTGTTAATGAATAGGTGGCATTGGCGTCACTTTCAACGGCGACTGTGGCATTCAGTTCTGGCGGCGGTATAGTGCCGGCAGGAGCAGACAGCGATATAGTATGAGATAAATGAATAATCGTAGAATCCGCTCCGGTGTTGATCATACCTTCGACAACCAAAAGACTGCTACTTGTAGTAATTACAGTGGGCGCATATGGTTTCTTGCAAGCGTT
>DATHLW010000583.1:0-3976 GCA_035487675.1 Mucilaginibacter sp.
CAGCGAACTATCTACCAAATTAGGGGCTTCGCCGATATCTCTCTTACCGTTTTTACTAAACCAGTAATACAATTTTAGGTTGAGTGCGTTATTAGGCTGCTGCTCCTTATCTACATAATTTATAGCAGTTTCTGCAAGCTCATCATCAATTCCTCTTAAAGTTATTTTCCTGACGAGCGCCTGGTTATCTTTGAGGCGATGGGTCAAACTACAACCCGAAACCAAAAAGATGAGTAAAATACTTAATATTGTAAGGCGGTACCCTTTAGGTCTATTATATGCTTTCAAAATCTCAGATCAATTTACTAAAGTCATTACAACATAAAAAGTTTCGCCGCGAACATGGTTTATTTATTGTAGAGGGCCATAAATCTATTAATGAATTCCTCGATTCAGCTTACCCGGTAGAGGCCATTTACCATACTTCCGCATTCGATTCAAAAGTGCTGAAATTATCCCAAAAAATAAACTTATGTGAAATTTCTGTTACAGATTTGGAGAAGATAAGCAGTTTAAAAACCCCGCAGGACGTATTGGCATTAATAAAAATCCCAAAATGGCCCGATTTACAGCATGAGCAGCTAAAAGGAAAGTTTTCGTTAGTGCTGGATGGCATACAGGACCCCGGCAATTTGGGAACGATCATCCGCATTGCCGACTGGTTCGGGATAAACCATATTATTTGCTCTGATGACACCGTTGATGCGTATAACCCAAAAGTGGTTCAAGCCTGTATGGGTTCATTGGCAAGGGTAAATGTGCATTATACCCCCCTTGCAGAATTTTTGATCAAAATAAAACTGCCCATATTCGGCGCTTTGCTTGATGGAGAGAGTATTTATAACGCTGATTTCGGTAAGGAGGGGCTGATTATAATGGGTAATGAAGGCAATGGCTTAAGGCCCGAAATACAGAAACTGGTAAGCAAATCCATCACCATTCCGCGCATCGGGAAAGCCGAATCATTGAATGTTGCCATAGCTACCGCGCTATTTTGTTCAGAAATAACAAGATTTTCCAACAAATAAACTTGGCAGCCAATAAATATTTACTATTTTTGCACTCCTTAAAAATGGTCGGATGGCCGAGTGGCTAGGCAGAGGTCTGCAAAACCTTTTACAGCGGTTCGAATCCGCTTCCGACCTCGAGGTTTAAAAAATTAAAAATTACAACACCATGGGCGTTACTCGTTTAAAAAGAAAAGACAGAAAAAATAAAACTGTATCCCGTCTGGAAGTTCAAGCTTTAAAGCTTGCAACAAACATTGAACAGGGAAGCCGTTCTGCTGAGCCAAAAAACAGCCAGATCGCTAAAAACAATGCAGCTTTAGACAAAGCATTAGGAAAATAATCCTTCCTCATGTAGAGACGCGATGCATCGCGTCTCTACGAATGAAATACAAATCCTGTTAGTTTTTTACTGACAGGATTTTTTTATTGATGCGTTTGATCAGTCCGGGGCCTTCATAAATAAAACCTGTATAAAGCTGGATGAGTGATGCACCGGCTTTGAGTTTCTCCATTGCATCCGCAGGGGAATGAATGCCCCCCACCCCGATGATCGGAAATGCGCCATTTGATTTTTTAGATAGATAGCGTATCACTTCAGTTGACCGCTGTGTCAATGGCTTCCCGCTCAGACCACCTGTTTCCCCGCTTAGCTTGTCTGATTTTAGTCCTTCACGAACCACTGTAGTATTAGTCGCAATTATCCCTGCGATTTTAGTTTCCTTCACAATGTCAACAATATCATCTAACTGCTCGTTGGTCAGATCGGGAGCTATTTTTAGCAATATTGGTCTGCTGATCCCATTTTTTGAATTTCGTTGCTGCAGCGTGTTCAGTATCTTCATCAGCGGTTCTTTTTCTTGCAAGGCGCGCAAGCCTGGCGTGTTGGGTGAGCTCACATTTACCACAAAATAATCTACTACATCGAACAACCGGTCAAAGCATTTAATATAATCGTTTACGGCATCTTCATTAGGAGTAACTTTATTCTTCCCAATATTCCCGCCGATAATCAATACCTTCTGCGATTTCTTAGCATCACGGCGATAAGCGGCGATACGCTCTGCTGCTACATCCACACCCAAATTATTAAAGCCCATGCGGTTAATCAGCGCTTTATCTGCCGGAAGGCGAAACATTCTTGGTTTCAAATTTCCGGGCTGCGGCAAAGGCGTTACGGTTCCTATTTCGATAAAACCAAACCCAAGGTCGCCCATTTCGCCGATAAGTTCTGCATTTTTGTCAAAACCGGCTGCCAGTCCTACAGGATTATTAAACTTTAACCCGAAAACTTCTTTTTCCAGTCGCTTATCTTCCAAATCCCAAAGCATCCTGCTGAACTTAGCCCCGCCCGGAAAACGGTTAAAACGTTTCAGGTTGCGGGTAACAAAGTAATGGACCTTTTCAGGATCGAACTGGAACAGCAGCGGCTTAATTAACTGATACATGCCGCGAAGTTAAGAAGTTCGCACGAATAAGC
Organism: Mucilaginibacter sp.; assembly: GCA_035487675.1. Classification (GTDB taxonomy): domain Bacteria; phylum Bacteroidota; class Bacteroidia; order Sphingobacteriales; family Sphingobacteriaceae; genus Mucilaginibacter. The sequence goes on from DATHLW010000583.1 coordinate 2,488, forward strand.
TCAAAGCTAAAAGACCAAAGCTAAAAGCTTACACATAATTGTAATTTTTCCACTTTAAGCGCTGAACTTCAAAAAGCTTTAGGCTTTAGTCTTTAAGCTTTCAGCTTAAAAAAGTATCTTTGCGCGCAAATGATTGCTATTAACAACCTTACGTTCGAGATTGGTGCGCGCGCCCTGTATGATGAAGCCAACTGGCACATAAAACCTGGAGAAAAGATAGGCCTTATCGGCGCCAATGGTACCGGGAAAACCACATTACTTAAAATAATTGTTGGGGAATATACCCCTACTTCGGGTACTATATCCATGGCTAAGGACCTTACCATGGGTTACCTTAACCAGGATTTGCTTTCCTACTCGTCTGATAAAAACATATTGCATGTGGCCATGGAAGCTTTTGAACGCCAGAACCAATTGCATGATGAAATAGAGGTATTGCTGAAAAAGCTGGAAACAGATTACACCGAGGACCTGCTACATAAATTAAGCGACAAACAGCACGAATTTGAATTGCTGGATGGCTATAACATCGAATATAAGGCGCATGAAATTTTAGCCGGTTTAGGTTTTAGCGAAGCTGACACGCATCGTAAACTGAGTGAATTTTCGGGTGGGTGGCGCATGAGGGTGATGCTGGCGAAGATATTATTACAAGCACCGGATATCCTTTTACTCGATGAGCCTACCAACCACTTAGACTTACCCTCGATCCAATGGCTGGAAGACTATCTAAAAGCATTTGAAGGCGCAATCATTATCGTGTCGCATGACAGGTGGTTTTTGGACCGTGTTATTAACCGCACAGTTGAGTCTCGCAAAGGCAAACTGAACGTTTATGCGGGCAACTATACCTTCTACCTGGAAGAGAAGGCTTTGCGCGAAGAAATTCAGCGCGGCGAGTTTAAAAATCAGCAATCAAAAATAAAACAGGAAGAACGCCTGATAGAACGATTCAGGGCTAAGGCATCAAAAGCAAAAATGGCCCAGTCGCGCATAAAGGCATTGGATAAAATGGAGCGTGTAGATGATGTGGATGATGACAATCCGGAGGTGAACTTCTCCTTCCGCTTTTCCAGGCAGTCTGGCAGGCATGTGGTGACGATGGAACACCTGAGCAAGAGCTTCCCAACCATTGAGATCCTTGATAATGCCGAAGCATTGATAGAAAAAGGTGACAAGATAGCCCTGATAGGTGCCAACGGTAAGGGTAAATCAACCTTATTGCGCCTCATTGCCGGAACTGACAAGGAATTTAAAGGAATAGTACATCATGGCCATAATGTAACGCAAACGTTTTTTGCTCAGCATCAACTGGAGGCCTTGCACCTGGAAAACACCATTTTGCAGGAGTTGCAATCGTTCGCACCAAAGCATAATGAGACAGAGTTACGTACCATTTTAGGTTCGTTCCTGTTTACCGGTGACGATGTATTTAAAAAGATCAAGGTATTGTCCGGAGGTGAGAAATCGCGTGTGGCATTGGCCAAAG
>DATHLW010000584.1:0-4701 GCA_035487675.1 Mucilaginibacter sp.
GCGCAAACAAATCCCATAGGAATTTTTGACGGCCAGACAGATGTGGGTCGTGTGAAGACCGCCGGTATCTGCAACTATGATGATAAGTTGCAAACTTATACCCTTTCGGGTTCCGGTTCCAATATTTGGGGAACGCATGACGAGTTTCATTTTGCCTGGAAAAAAATGAAAGGCGATTTTATCCTGCGTTGCGACGCTTCTTTTTTAGGCAACGGCGTTGAAGCACACCGCAAACTAGGATGGATGGTGCGCTCGTCGCTGGATACAGGCTCCAGAAATATCTGTGCGGTGGTACATGGCGCAGGTTTAACTTCGCTGCAGTTTCGTAAGGAAACGAACGGCGCTATGGCTGAAAACAAATTCGACATCAGCCTGCCTGATGTTATCCAACTGGAGCGCAAGGGTAATACTTATATTATGTCCGTCGCTCATAAAGGCGAACTTTTTGTAAGCCAGGAGCTGAGTGATGTGAACTTAGGCGATGACGTTTATGTTGGCCTGTACATTTGCCCGCATAACCGGAATGTAGTTGAACAAGCGGTATTTAATAATGTCCGCATTGTGGTGCCCGCGCCGCCTACACTGGTGGCTTATAGGGATTACCTTGGCAGCGACCTGGAAATACTGGATGTACAAACTCAAAACAGCCGCATCATTTATCAGGCCCCCAACTCTATACAAGCGCCCAACTGGATGAAGGACGGCAAACATCTTTTGTATAACAGCGACGGTTTGTTGTACACTTATAATCTGAAAACCAACACGCCAACCCAGCTGAATACAGGCTCGGTAATAGCCAATAACAATGACCACGTTCTCTCATTCGACGGCAAGTGGCTGGCCATCAGCAGCGGTGTTGGCAAAAGTTTCATGTCTTTCGGCTGGGTAGTGCCGGTGAAAGGAGGCGAGCCACGCCGGCTTACACCAATGGGCCCTTCCTATATGCACGGCTGGTCGCCTGACGGTAAATGGATCGTTTTCTGCGGAAACCGCAATAGCGAATACGATGTTTACCGTATCCCTTCAGCCGGCGGACCCGAAGAAAGGCTGACGACTGCCCCTGGTTTGGACGACGGTCCGGAATACTCACCGGACGGCAAATACATCTACTTTAATTCCGTTCGCAGTGGACTGATGCAGATCTGGCGCATGGATGCCGATGGCAGCAACCAAACCCAGCTTACAAACGACGATTACAACAACTGGTTCCCGCACGTTTCACCAGACGGCAAATGGATATCGTACATCAGCTTCCTGAAAAGCGAAGTTAAGCCCGGCGACCATCCTTTCTATAAGCACGTTTACATCAGGGTTATACCGGTTGACGGCGGCCCTTCAAAAGTAGTGGCCTACCTTTATGGCGGGCAAGGTACCATCAATACACCGTCATGGTCGCCCGATAGCAAGCAACTTGCATTCATCAGTAACACAGCTCTTTTATTTCCAATATTTCCAACTAGTAAATAAATTAAAAAAATGAAAAAAGTAACACTAATCAATTTAATGGCCGTGATCCTGATAGTGATCGCGACAAAGGTAAATGCGCAAACGCAAACAAATTATTTTATCGGCAAATGGGATGTGCTGGTAAAAGGCCTTCCAAATGGGGATACGCACATGAAGTTTAATATTGCCGATTCGGCAGGGCACATGAAAGGTGTGTTGTTAGATACCACTGCCGCGCATAAGGATATACCGCTGACCAAAATTGAACAGGATGGCGACAAGATCACACTGTATTTTACTGCACAGAGTTATGATGTGAACCTGCTTTTGGCAAAGAAAGATGATGACCATGCTACTGGCAGCCTGATGGGCATGTTTGATGCTAATGCCGTCCGTTTTAAAGAAAAATAGTAAATAAAAAGATTTTCGCGTCCTGGCAGGCTATCTCGCAGAGCACCCTGCCAGGACGGAGATAGAAATTTCTGCTAAATATTATAAACACAAATCGTACTAGTATGAGCAAATCTATTCAATTCCCGATTTCTTTGCCGTTTTTTAAACCAGCCGGCATGATGTTTTTCTGCTTGCTTTTCTCGACATCTGTATTCGCGCAAAGTAAGCACGACACTACGAGCTATATCCAGACGCTTGATGTCAAAACAGGAAAAATTGATACGGTATTAGTTGCTAAAGGTGATTTCGAAGCACCCAACTGGCATCCTGACAATTACCTTGTCCTCAACTTTAGAGGCAAAATGTACAAGCTGGACCTTGCTACCAAAGCGTTAACCGAAATTAATACCGGGTCAATCAGTCAGAACATGGACGACCACGGGCTTTCACCGGATGGCAAATGGATAGCAATAACCGCCTTCGATATGAACAACCCCTCACAAAAAGTGTATAAATTTTCTATTTCTATCGTACCTGCCGCAGGCGGGCAACCGAGGAAAATAACAACCAACCAGGATCTTTCTTTTTGGCATGGATGGAGCCCTGATGGCAAGACATTGGCCTATTGCGGAGGGGACTTTAGCAACCTGGATGTTTACACAATACCGGTAGAAGGTGGCACTCCGAAAAGACTGACTGATACCCCAGGGTTAGACGACGGGCCCGATTACTCTCCTGATGGCAAGTATATCTATTTCCATTCATACCGAACCGGCCATATGCAAATTTGGCGGATGCATCCCGATGGCTCGCAACCGGAACAAATGACCTTTGACGAAAATGCCAACTGGTTTCCGCACCCCTCACCAAATAATAAATGGATTGCTTACATAGCCTATACTACCGATGAAAAACAAAACCACCCGTTTGGCAAAAATGTCAAACTCCGTTTGATGGATCTAAAAACAAAAGCTATCAAAGATATAACGCCTGTGTTTTATGGTGGGGCGGGCACAATTAATACGCCGTCGTGGAGCCCTGACAGTAAAAAGATTGCTTTTGTAAGTTATTCGGTAAATTAAAAAACCTCAACAGAATTGACATGAACAGAAAAACGTTTTTAAAACAAACCGGGATGCTTGCCGCCGCAGGCATACTGTACCCGGCGCTTAGCCACGCTACAGGCTTCATTATGCCCAAAACCGGCGATGCTATTGGCCTGCAGTTGTACTCTGTTGGCGGCTTGATGGATGCCGATACCAAAGGCACGCTGCAAAAGCTGGCTGCAATTGGTTATAAGAACCTGGAAAGTGCCGGCGGCTCAAAAGGACTTTATTATGGCTACAAACCCAAAGAATTTGCCACCATGGTAAAAGACATGGGGATGACCTGGCGCAGCGAACATGTGGGAGGGGTGCCTTTTACCTTACCCACGTTGATGAAACTTGCCACTAATGCGAAAGACTCCGCCCAAATAAAGAAGTACGCACCCATGATTGAGCATATGCCCAAAGGGCTTAACCTGCGGGACAATGCACAGCAATTAGCCGACGAGGCAGCAGAGGGCGGTTTGGAATACCTCGTGTGCGCAGCAATACCAACAAAAACGATGGACGATGTTAAAATTGCGGTGGATGTGTTTGGCAAAGCCGGGGAAGCATGCAGGAAAGCCGGAGTGCAGTTTGCGTTTCACAACCACAGCTTTGAGTTTGTGCCGATAAACGGGGTGGTGCCTTATGATTACATAATGACCAATACCGACAAAGATTTGGTAAAAAGTGAACTTGACCTTGGCTGGGTAACTGTTGCCGGGCATAACCCTGTGGAGATATTTAAGAAATACCACGGCCGTATACCGCTTTGGCATGTGAAGGATATGGACAAAACCACGAAAGAGCCTACAGAAATCGGCAGCGGTTATGTTGATTTTAAACCAATTTTTGATGCCAGGCACACAGCGGGCATGAAATACTTTTTTATTGAGCAGGACGGGCCGCCAAAGCCAATGGAAAATATTACCAACGACTACAACAATTTGAAAAAAGTGCTATCGTAGCGACAATTATTTGCAAACAGGCAACCGTGCGCAAATGGTGGAAATAATGTATTCAAAAGCCTCGAGACTTATGACTTGAGGCTTTTGAATATTTTATAACACTGTCATTGATTTGAATAAAAGCTTTTGGATTTGACAAACAGAATTTTATATCTTTGTCATCTCAACCAAAGCGTCATGAAAATAGCAATGGTCCCCACGAGGTTTTAAAGCCCAGGGCCTTAAATTCCGATCCTTTTTTGTTTCAGCATCCTGCTGAGGGTTTCATTGTTTAATCATTTACTACTTTTTTCATGACAACAGAACAAACAACTGCGATAGGCAGACAGACCAAAATATTTACACTTTTAAAAGAGGCAATCAAAGGAGGAAATCACGATTTTACCCGTGGTAGTATCCGCCGCGCAGTATTATTACTAGCCATACCGATGATGCTCGAAATGGCAATGGAATCGGTCTTTGCCCTGGTCGACCTTTACTTCGTAGGACATTTACCCCACAGCAGCTACGCCATCCAAACGGTTGGACTAACTGAATCCTGCTTAACTATTATTTATTCGCTGGCGGTAGGAATGAGCATGGCCGCTACAGCCATTGTAGCGCGCAGGATAGGCGAAAAAGACCCCGTTGAAGCAGCCAAAGCAGGCATGCAAACGGTTACGGTAGCCATATTGGTTAACCTGGTTATTGGTATTGCGGGGTTTTATTTTGCCTCCAATATCCTCAGCATCATGGGCGCCTCAGCCGAGACCACAAGGCTCGGTACCAATTATACCCGCATTATGATGGCCGAGAGCCTGATCATT
>DATHLW010000585.1:0-2751 GCA_035487675.1 Mucilaginibacter sp.
TGATAATATAGTTTGTGTTTGGGGCGAAGAGTCATTTACGGATAAGGATGGAAAACCTGTCTCACGTGGTTTGCATGAAGTTTGGGTATTCAATAAAGCTGGTAAGATCGCCAGTATAATTCAATTTGCCAGGATCGCCGAATAATGATTCAGTAGGGCAAATGACTTTTTCTTTATGGAAATGGTTAATCAAAAAAGCCGTTACCTCGTGTAACGGCTTTAGTTCACTAAACTAACTATCAACTGAAAGTCCTGAAATAACCTACCGATAAATGGACTATGGTTTTATGAATTAATGAATGTTAACCATTCTTGTAGAAGTTCTTTAGAATCCTGGATTGGTAAATATTGTATTATCATCACCTATTTCTACAGTACTATTACTGGGATAGATATAGAGAGATGGACCCAATACTCGTTGGAGCATAGAGGTAGTCCGGAAGTCAGAAAGTCCAAAAGAATCTAAATATGGGCCCTATTTGCTAATTTGTTAAGGGATTAGACAAAAAGAACATCTTCCAACCCATTTTGATTGGCTTCCTTTTTAAATGCCTTTTTTCCTAACGCAGATACTGCAAAAGCGTATACTTTCAAGCGTGCAATTAACTTTTTCATATGACTTTATTTAGGTTTACTCTTTTATATCAGCAAAACTGCTGCCAATAATGCTGCTGCTATAAATGTGAAGGTGTTTTAATTCGAACCCTCATTCTGTTAGGGACTTTTTTGCCCATTTTTTCCCATGGCGACATATTTTTCTCTACAGTTAATCTTCCATATCGCAAGGCGAAAAAATCGATAGTAGACTCCAGCAGCAAATCTTGGGAGTCATTCAATCGTGTCAAACAAAAACAGCCGTTACCTCGCGTAACGGCTGTAATCCACTAAACTAAACTAACTATAAACCAATATCACCGCCCTCCGGTAACCAACAAAAACCAGACGTGCCCTGGCAGGCGTGAGCAATGATCTATAAGGGGCTAAACAAAAAGTACCTCGTCAGTAGCTATATACCTTTCCTGGTCTTGCTTCTTCCCGAATAATTTGTTTGCCAGTTTTATCACAATAAAAAGGCATTTTCTTGAGTATACAACAACTTTTTTCATAGCATTTCAATGGGTTTTATTTTATGGCAGTTGAGCCGTTGCCATAAGCAACGGCCGCTGCCAAATACAAGCAGGAAGATTAGACCCTAACTTTTCCCCTGTTGTTTATCATAAGTGTTTTTGCTCATTAACTTTTTCTAAGATCATCAGGCACCGGTTAGCCTGTAAAGCAGCTCAGCAGAAACATGGCCGAAGTAGCCCAGCTGTTTGATACGCAATATTAGTAACACGGTGACGATGATCATTTCGTTCAATCTTTAAACCGTATCAAAATTCGCTATTCGGAGGTTCAAAAAGGATAGTGATAACACGGTAATTCATACGTGTTTTTACGTGATTTGCATGTATCTCTTAAAATTTCTTCCCCTCTTTCCGCAACGCGGAGAGAGGGGTGACGAGCGCAGCGATGTCGGGGTGAGTAAACTGCCGCCATGCATTTGCGCGAATGCAGCTCGCATAGTCGACTCACCTGATCTACGCTTCGCTGGATCACCCTCTCTTTTGCAAGCAAAAAAGAGGGTAGGAGCCGGAAATGAAAAAAATAAACTCTATTGTGTTGAAAAGACGCAATGATTTTTTTATCTTTCAGAACTAAATTATAAAAACCTAAGAATCATGCTAAACAGAAGAAAATTCCTTATAGGCACAGGTGCAGTTGCCCTTGGAGCATTGGTACTGCCAAAAGCGGCTTCAGCATTTTTGTCCGGGGCAGGAGAGCATCCGCTCGGGTTGCAACTTTTTACCTTATTTAATGTGATCGATACCGATGTAAAAGGCAACCTGAAAAAGGTGGCTGATATCGGCTTTAAAGAAATAGAGTCCGCTTTTAGTAAGCTGCCCGGGTACTATGGCATGAAGCCAAAGGAATTTGCTGCATTGTGCGGTGATCTGGGCCTTTCGTGGAAATCCCATCACGTTTTAGGTGCACCATTTAAATTGCCTCCGGGAACAAAACTGCCAGCGGGCATGACCCTTCCGCCACACATGGCCAACCTGAGGGATGATATGCAGCAGCTGGTTGACCAGGTTGCAGAAGGAGGCATACCTTACCTGGTGTGTGCCAATATCCCGACAGGAACACTTGACGAGATAAAAAGCTCTGTTGAAATATTGAACAAAACAGGCGAGGCATGTAAAAAAGTAAATATCCAGTTGTGTTACCACAACCACGATATGGAATTTAAGAATGTAGTAGGCAAAATACCTTATCATCTCTTATTATCGGAAACACAAGCTGATCTGGTAAAAATGGAGCTCGATTTGGCCTGGGCAACCAAAGCAGGTGTTGATCCCGTTGAATTATTCAAGGCACATCCCGGACGTTTCCCATTATTACACGTAAAGGATATTAGCAAGGATTTCACAATGCTCGAGCCGGTTGGCGAAGGCGTGGTAGACTTTAAACGCATTTTTGCTAACACGCAAATTGCCGGGGTTAAGCATTATTTTGTAGAACATGATATGCCTAAAGATGCATTTGCCAGCATTGCCACCAGCTATAAGAATTTAAGGGCGATGGGAGTGTAGGTATTTTAGATTTACGATTTCGGATTTAGCAGATGATTTAAGATATTTTATCAGCGAAATCATCAAATCACATAAATCAGCGGTCAAACTTTTTCATCTAAAAATCATTTATTAGGGT
>DATHLW010000586.1:0-5125 GCA_035487675.1 Mucilaginibacter sp.
AAAGCGAGAAGAAGATCAAGAATGAACATCTTAAGTTTCAACAGGATAAGGAATCGCGGTTAACTGAAGAACTGGAACGAGATCGTAATCAGTTAAACCACGTTCTATACAATATTAAACGACTTGCTGAAGAAAAGGCACAGGAAGACGAGAATCTTCAAATCATTCAGGCTTTGGTTAGCGATTTGAAGCTGGCTGTAGATGAATTGAGAATACAACAAGGTTCAGCACGTGCTGAATTGAATGAACTGACCAACATTAATAACCGGTTGCAAAACCAAATATACAAGACCGAAAAGGACATTGACATTCTGCAAATACAGGAGCAGGCTTTAGAGCAAGAAAGCCAGCGAAATATTGAGGATGCAACAAATAAGGAAGCAGAACTTTCGCACTTTAACCAGGTTGTTGCCGAGTTGCAGAACCGGTCTGAAACAATGGAGAAAGAGCTGGAGCTGATCATCGATTTTGAAAATAAACTTCAGCACCAGATAAAAGATACAGAGTCAGAATCGGAAACTGTAAAAGATACGATTATCAAGGAAAGCCGTAAACTGGATGCCAAACAGAACGAGTATAATCTAACCAAGAGCATGGTTGATAGTCTTGAAGGTTTTCCGGAATCGATCCGGTTCCTGAAAAAGACCGCTGGTTGGGCCAAAAGTGCCCCTTTATTTAGTGATGTACTCTTTTGCCAGGAAGAATACCGGGTAGCTATCGAGAATTACCTTGAGCCCCTGATGAACTACTATGTGGTTGAGAATTATGACGAAGCTATTTCGGCCATTAACCTGCTTAGTAATTCATCCAAAGGCAGGGCACAATTTTTTGTTCTGAGCAACTACGACAATTCTATAACCGCACCTGCCCCAATTGCTGATGCTATTCCTGCGTTAAGCGTTATCGAAGTAGAGAAGCGCTACCTGGGGCTTTGCAATCATTTACTGAAGAATGTTTACCTGGTAAATGATTCAACCGAAAATGATCTGAACAATACAGCAATCCATGGCGATATGGTATTGATCGGTAAAAGTGGGAAGTTCAACAAGTCAAAGTTTACTATGGCTGGAGGTTCCGTAGGTCTATTTGAAGGTAAGCGTATTGGCCGGGCAAAGAATTTAGAGAATCTTGCAAAAGAAATAAAGTCTATTGATAACAGACTGATCGACCTGCGCCATAAGGCGGAAGAGCTGCAAAGTAAGCTCGCGGCGTTAAAGGCATCGGGCAAAAGCAATGAGATCAATCAGCAACAGCAGGACCTCAACCGTCTGAATACGGAACTTATTACAGTAAAAACCCGCCAGGAGCAATATCAGGCCTTTATTGAGAACAGCCGTAACCGAAAGGAAGACATTGCCCAAAAGATAAACAGCATTAAAGAAGAAACGCTGAGATTACATCCGGAGTTGGCCGAACTAAAAACTCAAAAGGAAATTCAAAGTGACCTGCTTAATGAAAAGCAACTGGCTTTTAACGAGCTAAATGAATATACCTCAGTACAATCCAATACTTATAACCAGGAAAATATCCGCTTTCATCAGCAGCAAAATAAGGTTTCCGGCCTTGTAAAGGATATGGACTATCGCGAAAGCCAAAAGGAAAATCTGGATAGCCGTATCACCCAAAACAGTACCGAACTTGAAAAAGTGAAACAGGCGATCAGCGAAAACCTGGTACAGGCAGGGCATTCGGATGAAGACTTGCTTGAAATGTATAGCCAAAAAGAAGAGCTTGAAAAGGCTACCCAGCAAGCCGAACAGGAATATTATACCTGGCGTGGAAAGATCACCGAAACCGAGAATGATATAACAGCCTTAAGACGCAAAAAAGATCAGGCTGAGGTCATAGAGAATGAACTAAAAGACCAAAAGAACAACTTGAAGATCGAGCTGAATGCTTTGAAAGAGCGGCTTTCTGTTGAGTTCAATATCGATATTAACGAGCTGCTGGATGCCGAACCACCTGAAAATGAAAACGAAGCCGATCTGCGTGATAAAACTGAAAAGCTAAAAAGGCAATTGGATGATTTCGGGCCAATTAACCCACTTGCGGTTGAAGCTTATAACGAAATGAACCAGCGCTTTGAGTTTATCCAATCGCAAAAAAAGGATTTACTTGAAGCCAAAACATCATTATTGGCAACCATACAGGAAATTGATGATACCGCACGCGAAAAATTCATGTCAGCCTTTACTAATGTGCGTGATAACTTTATTAAAGTATTCCGTTCACTTTTTAACGATGAGGATTCCTGCGACCTGATACTGACCACCCCCGAAAACCCGCTTGAATCAGACATTGACATTATTGCCCGCCCAAAAGGCAAGCGGCCATTGTCCATCAATCAACTGTCGGGAGGTGAAAAAACATTAACGGCAACAGCCATACTATTCTCGCTTTATCTGCTGAAGCCTGCCCCGTTCTGTATTTTTGATGAGGTGGATGCTCCATTGGATGATACCAATATTGATAAATTCAATAATATCATACGTGAGTTTTCCGGTCAGTCGCAGTTCATCATCGTATCGCATAATAAAAGAACTATTGCCAGCACGGACGTGATCTATGGTGTAACAATGGTTGAACAGGGGATTTCGAGAGTTGTTCCGGTTGACCTCAGGGAACTTGCCGATTAAAAAAACAAAAGGCGCAAAGTGATACTTTCCGCCTTTCTTATGTCGGGTTTATAAAAGTCTACCTTTTAAACTTTAACTTCTTATTAAATACCATGCCAGTAAATTTATGCTGGTCCATTTTTTTTGTGGCAAAAACCCTTGCCTCAAGAGATAACGTTCCAAACGTTGAGGGAATACTTTGTATCGATTGGCTTTTCACAGCATAAGTGCCGGTTTTAACATAATTGAGCGTATGGGCTAATAATCCTTCAGTTGGGTCACCGAAGTCTTTGGTGACATCATCCTGGCCATAAAACCCGGGATAACTACTTGATCCCGGTGTAAACCCTGAATAGTATCCACCCTGGCTTGCTGAGTTCTGTGTATAAAACTCCGGTATATACATTTGATATTTGTTAATATCTAAATCAAAAAAACCAACTGGCTTACCATAGCTTGTTTCCCCGATAAATTGTACATCCATAACAGGGCGCAGGTTGTTAATAGTCAATTCACTTGCGGAAGCTGTTGAACCAGTAACGATAAAGAATACCCTATTAACGTTCAGGGATCCTATCTTTGAAAATTTAACAGCATTTCCAGCAACAGAGTAATCGAATTGGCCATAATTATAATCTTGTCCTGATGTTGGGTCTTTCCGCCATTGATTCTTTAGCAACACTTCCTTCCCGCCTGTCAGTATATCATTGTAATAAGTATTGTACATCAATGTATTAGTATTTGCAGCAGGAACAATGAGGTTATCAATATGCTCAGCAGTTGAAACGTAGCCGCCGCCGTTGTATCGAAGGTCAACCACCAGGTCGGTAACGCCTTGTGCAGCAAAGTTACTAAACACAGGATCTAACTGAGGATCAGCATTCGCATCTGATGTAAAACTGTTGAACACAATATAACCCACTTTATGCCCATTCCCCTGGTCAAATATGGCGTTTTTAAGTACAGGATTAACCGTATAGGTAGCTACATTCATACTCGTTACAGTAAGTGTAGTTCCATCCGGTTTCTTAAGGGTCAAGGTAATTGTATTACTATTAGAATAAGCGTTGATAACAAAATTCAGGTTAGTACTTGTTCCTGATCCATAACCCGGGCCATCATAGGATAAATTTGAATTGCCATTAATACTGGTGATCTGGTAACCACGTTTTATACCTGCCACATCTGCCGGTGAACCTGGATAAACGTATTTTATACGCAGATCATTAACAAGGTTATAAAATGGAGCAAATCCAAAATCGCCATGAACGCCATTTAGTTCAGATGAAACAGTTCCATCATCAATAAAAGAGTATTTGGCTGTCCCAGGATCATTAGGATAATATTCATAAGCCTGACTGGTTGTCGGATTAATTGCAAATTGTGATATAGCGTTAACCTCATTAGTTAATGCAGTGATATCATCTGCTCCGGTAAAAGACCTTGGGGCAAATGTTGCATATGAAGGCAGTGAGCTGTACCACAAATAATCTTCCTTAGCATACAAAAATACCGAGTCTTTAATAAGGTCAAGAGTCGAGGCTTTCTTCGACGTGTCAATAGGGATAGGGTTATTCTTCTTGCTGCCTTTACAACCCGCTAAAAACATAGCACCAAGAACAAAAAGTAGGTAAATAAATCTTTTCATGTTATATGGATTATGACTTTTGTCAAAATATTTTCATTTTAACGAAATATACGAAAATATGTTATAGTCAGACTTGTGAAAACTCTATTGGTTTGATCAAATCTACACCTGAAGCATCTGCACATTGCCTGTCCACTTCCGAATTCCCGATCATTAAGATATTTCGTCTTTGTAAGTTATGGTTTTTAATTAGTAAATCCAAACTATCTGTTTCTGGTTTGGGTGCTATCTCATCTGCAAAATAACAGGTAAGATAAGGTTCCAGGCCATGCCATTCTGTTTGTTTAATCTTATTTAGCTGTTGTTCGGGATTACCGTTAGTTAAAATAAAAATCTTTTTACGGTCAATCACGATATCCTGCATAAAAGTAAGCAATTCCTGATCTATCAATAACTTCAGAGGCAGTTTTGCAGTAATGTTTAAATGCCTGAAGTTTTGCCGGTATTTTTCGTCTATGCCAAATTTCTCCTTTAATCGGTCAAAAACCACTTCCTTACCTTCTGACAAATACGTATCAACCATGAATGAGGTTGCTTCTTTAGCATTGATTAATTCGGTATATTCCAAAAAGGCAGTAAACAGGTAATAAACCTGGTATAAATAGTCTTTCTCAGGATAAAGAACATTATCCAGCTCAAATATAAAAGCGTCCTTGCGGGGATCAACATCACTATATCTTATCATCCGTAGTTTTTATTTTTATATCGTATTCCTGAAACAATTGGTTTGCATTCAGCAATAATTCCTTTTCCTGTTCGCGCAAAGCATAAATTGCACCTATACCTCTATCCAGGCATAAAGCCAGCATTTGGTGCGTATAGGCTGGATTTAACGGGTTCGGCAATTTGATTACTTTGCCCG
>DATHLW010000587.1:0-3163 GCA_035487675.1 Mucilaginibacter sp.
CCGATTGGTCAGATCGATTACAAAGTCGCCTAATAACACCACGGAATGTTTTAGTCCAAATTTTCTGCGTGTTATCGCCTGCATCCTGCTTTGCAATTCAAGCAGCGAGAAAGGTTTGGGCAGATAGTCGTCGGCGCCCAGGTCAAGCCCTTTTATCCGGTCATTTACTTCTGCGCGGGCAGTTAGTATGATACAAGCTGCTTCGGGATTATATTTTTTAGCCTCTTTCAACAAGTCAAGGCCATCGTAATCGGGCAGGCCAAGATCGATCAGAATAAAATCGTAAAGGTTGGTCGCTATCTTTTCTGAGGCTGAGGTGCCATCGAAACAAACCTCGCAGATATAATTGGAGTTGGATAAAAATATCTCCATCTCCGTGGTCAGTGCTTTTTCATCTTCAACTATCAGGACATTCATGCCGGCTCAATAAAAAACATAATAAAATGTCAGGTTATAGAACGATTCTTTGTGGTTTCTTAATATACCTTCAACATTCACAGGTATAGAATATTTGTAGGAAAACTCAAATGTATAGTGCGGCCTATTGTACGCAATAGGTATTTTAAAGCTATAATTCAGCTTATCAAATTCACTGTTATGCCCCGCATATTTTTGTGCCCCTACAGGTGGCCCGATCGGACTGTCAGCGTTATAACCAAAGCCTACCCTGCCCGGGTGGTTTTGGTTATATTTTTGAACAAAGTTTTGTGTGCCTAAAATGATGTTTATTCCCGGATTGAAGGATAGATAATCTTTGTCATCAAAGATGCTCCAGGTGGTCTCTATATATTTAGAGTTGGTTATGGTAACAAAAAAGTCATGCGATTCACCGAATAAATAGTCAAATATGATCCCTGATTTTAAGATCTTCCAGTCATAACTATTATTCAGGTTAATATCGTTTGAAGATGCTGATTTGATAATAAGCGCATTCCTGTCAAATATGAACCGTGTATAGCTTACATTGCCCGAAAATTTTGAAGAGAGA
Organism: Mucilaginibacter sp.; assembly: GCA_035487675.1. GTDB lineage: Bacteria > Bacteroidota > Bacteroidia > Sphingobacteriales > Sphingobacteriaceae > Mucilaginibacter. The sequence continues at coordinate 989 of DATHLW010000587.1, forward strand.
TGGTAAACATAACCACCGCCAAAGTCAATCTCGTCAATTGTAGGTGTGGAGCCTAATACCTTGTATGCCGATCCATAAACGAATATACCCGACTTGGTGTTGTAAATCACATCAGTATTTAAAAATGGGTATTTTACAGGCCCTGTGCGGCCGAAAAAGCTTGCGTCGCTGCCATAACTTATACCGGCCGAAACCGATTGTTTCCTGACAAGCGTATCCGAATCGGCGGTTATCCTGGCCGGAGGATCTGTAAGAACGCGATATGCTGGTGCGGCGCTCACATCCAGGTAAATGGTCAAAAAAAGAAGGGCACAGATATACTTCATTTTATTAAATACGTGATATAGTTTGCTTTGATACAATTAATTACCATTCCTCCTCGGTATTTCAGGCGGCCGCTCCAATCCCACAGGACGTCGTTGCCGCTTTGGTTTTACTTTGTTCTGGGAATTTGCGTTACCGGATTCATCAACCTTTTCAGGTTTTGGTAAACGCTTTGCTTTAGCAACTTCTTTTATCTTCTTCTTGTCGTCGGCTTCTTGTTGCTTCTTTTTATTGGTCGTATCACTATAAAGAACTTTTAATAGTGCCGAATCAGCATGATGACTGGCAGGCACATTGTGATAAAAACCATCATTAAATTTTGCGGAAGATAAACATGGTATGAGTATCAATAGCAGGACAATATACGCAAACCACTTAATCATTTGGAGTAGAAAAGTTTAAAAGTTTTTTCAAACGCAGTCCATCAAAAGTTAAACTGTAGCACCCGAGAGTCCTGTCCGGGCACTTGCAACAATATAGTTTATAAGTCAAAAATGGAAATTTTCGGTGATATAATTCGCCAACCAAAATGAATGGAGCCCATCTATGGTAACGCAATTTGGTTTATAAATCCGTATAACGGACAGATTGGCGGAGCACCTGGGCAAAATTTTGGTTAGTAAATCTTACCCTAATGTCTGGGTACGAGAATATTCCAAACTAAGACAAATAATTAACTTCTTTTGACGTATAAACCCGGTCATGATCATCAATGATCACACAGGCCAGCTGCTGCAATTGATTGATCAGGTATAGGCCTGCATTTACGCCCATTGCCATTACCGGGGTAGCCATTGCATCCGAAAGCTCCGCTGTCGGACTAATAATGCTTACACTTTTTAATACACTAACCGGGAAACCCTTTTTGGTATCCACGTCGTGCAAATATTTTTTATTACTGATGGTCACATTCTTCTCAAAATTGCCCGATGTGGCAACAGCCATATTACTGATATTGATATTGGAGAATGGTTGTGCTTCCCGGTCAGGATCGGCCGAAGCAATGGTCCATGGTTCGTTATCTGGTTGCAAACCCCAGGTAAGCAGATCTCCGCCTGCATTGATCACACCGCTGCTTACACCTGTCATTTGCAGAGTATATTTGGCCCTGTCGGCAGCATAACCCTTACTCAGACCGCCAAAGCCTATGCGCATACCCTTTTCTGTTAAAAACACAGTGGTATTCGCTTCATCTGTCTGCACATTTTTATAGTTGGTAAACTTTACCGACTTACGCTCGATTTTAGTTAAATCAATATTTTTATCTGCAGCATTGTAAGTGATATCAAATGTGCCATAAGTAAGCTCAGAAATTTTCAATGAGCGCTCAACAAGCCTGAAAATCTCAGCGTTAACTCTTACAGGTTTTATACCGGCATTGCGGTTGATCTCGTTGATCCGGCTGTCATCGCTAAAGGCGCTCAGCAATTTTTCAACCCTGCTGATCTCTGCAACTGCAGCATCGATGCAATTTTCTGCCCAAACAGGGTCGTTACCAACCACACTGATCTCAAAGCGGTTTCCCATCAGGCGCAATATGCGTCTGAAAATATTTTGGTCGTTGTTATAGGTTTTAACAGCTAACATAGGCAAAATGAATAAAGTACATCAAACCATAACCTTTCAATGATGCATAATTAGCGCAATAACATCATTTGCCCGAAAGTAAACGCCAAACATGAAAATAACATGAAAATATATCGTTACTTAACAATATATTAAACTTTTAAGAAAACCTGGCTTAAGAAAAACGATCAGGCGATGGTGCCTTCTTTTAACTTTTCAGCATTTTCAGCAAACTGTAAAGCTTCGAGGATTTCCTGTATATCACCGTTCATTACGCCGGGCAAG
>DATHLW010000588.1:0-2857 GCA_035487675.1 Mucilaginibacter sp.
CTCCGCAACCAATACCATGCCGATGCAAAGTATGATCCACAACCATTCACTATGGGAAATATCCAGGGCATATCCCGCATACAAAGCTACAATTGCACATCCCAAATGCACCTTGAAGTTAAGCTGAGTGACTGCGGCATGCAAAATGCCGTTCCATGCATAAACAAAGCCGCGAATAAATTTGTTCATCGATTCAAAAATAGTCTAAATACTTGCATAGTTATATTGCATCACGTAAGTTTAAGCACCCAACCATCGTATGATCAAAAAATTGGCCCTGTTTTTTGCGATTTTATTGTTTTGCGCATTGTTCACTCATGCTCAAAATGTAAACCGGGTCAACATCCCATTGGTAAAGGAAAACCAAAAGATAGATGCTTTGCTGGATAAATATGTAAAGCTGGGCGATCCCGCCAGGTCTTGCTTTGTACTTTATGCCGACCCGATAGGCGGCCTGTACGGTTTAACCGTAAAAGGGATAAAAACGGATACTTCCATACTAAATCTTAATTTTTTGAGATACAAAGCCGAGTTTGGATATTTTAAATACAAGAAATACCTGGTGATCGTAGTAAACACCTATGACCTGTTTAATTTCTTTGAACAGACACCTCACAACAAAACTTTCAGGTACAGATGGAACCCCGCGGGGGCAAATAAATATTTTTGTTCGGCAGATTATAATTACCCCATCGGGCAATTCGATAAGATGACTTTCAGTGATCCTGTACCGATGACCGAAATCAGGGTGCAGGCGGTCACTACTGATAAAAAAATCGATTCCCTGCTTGAAAAATATATAGGACTAAGTGACCCGGCAAAGTCGTGCTTTATGATGAGTTCATCCCTTGTAAATGGCGAGTATTCCATATCGGTCAACGGTTTAAGAACGGATACTACTGTTTTGAATATGAATGTTTTCTCGCAAAAAATTGGCATCGGCTATTTTAGATACAAGGGGTACCTGGTGATCGTTAAACTCTATGCCGATCCCTACCATTTTTTTAATAAAGGCGGCCATTCAAGAACGTTTAGATTTGAATGGGACGAACGAAAAGCCGAGGATAAAGAGTTAAACCCGCTGGGCGAAACTTTTTGTTATAACAATTACTACAGGGATAAATATGGTAATTTTAACTCGTCAGTAATATTTGATAGGATTCCGCAAAAGGCGGACAAGCAGTAAATCTTAATACATCTCCTCAAATGGATCTCAAACTTAAAGATAAAGTGGCCCTGGTATTGGCGGCAAGCAAGGGCTTAGGTAAAGCATCGGCTATGGCATTATCTGCCGAAGGTGCGAAAGTGGTCATCAGTTCGCGTAATGCTGACGAACTGAACAAAACTGCCGCCGAAATTCGGCAACAAACAGGCAATGAAGTGATAGCCATCCCAGCGGATGTATCTAATAGCGAACAAATTAGGGCGCTGATCAAGAAAACTGCGGACATTTTCGGCCGGATAGATATTTTGCTGAACAATGGTGGTGGCCCGCCATTTGATAAATTTGAAACCTTTGATGATGAGACCTGGCAAAAAGCATTTGATTTAACTATTCTCAGCTTTGCACGCACCAGCCGTGAAGTACTGCCTCATATGCGAAAAGCCGGCGGCGGTCGCATTATCAATATCATCAGCGGGTCGGTGAAATCGGTGTTGAATAATGCTGTATTATCAACCTCGATGCGTATGGGCGTGGTGGGTATGGCAAAGTTGATGGCTGATGAATTTGGCCCATACCAGATCACTGTCAATAACATTGCTCCCGGATTGATCATGACCGAGCGAATTAAAGAGACATTCCCAAAAGGTGTAGATCCGGAGGAAGCTGTGAAAGAAAAGACAAAAGCCATCCCTGCAGGTCGTATCGGCAAACCAGAAGAGTTGGGGGCACTGGTAGCGTTTTTAGCGTCAGAACAAGCAGCTTATATCAGCGGAACGACGATACAGATAGATGGCGGGGGTAATAGGGGGATATTTTAAGTCTTAAGTTCAAAGTCTTCAGTCAAAAGTCAAAAAAAGCAATTGACGGGGCTTAAAACTTTAGACTTTAGACTTCGTACTTAAAAAAATTCCGTATTTTTGCAACCTCTAAAAATTGAGGTGGAACATATTGATGTACAAGGAATATAAGCAGTTAAATTTATCACAGATAGGTAAAGATGTTTTAGACTTCTGGAAGCAGAATAACATCTTCGAAAAAAGCATTACCAGCCGCCCGGAAAACAACCCTTACACGTTTTATGAGGGCCCTCCGTCGGCCAATGGTATGCCGGGTATCCACCACGTAATGGCCCGTTCTATTAAAGATATTTTTTGCCGTTATAAAACTCTGAAAGGCTACCAGGTAAAACGCAAAGGCGGTTGGGATACTCATGGTTTGCCAATTGAGCTGGGCGTTGAAAAAACTTTGGGTATCACTAAAGATGATATCGGGAAAAAGATCTCTATCGAAGATTATAACGCCGCCTGCCGCAAGGAAGTAATGAAATATACTGATGTTTGGAACGACCTGACCGAAAAAATGGGCTATTGGGTCGACCTGAATGATCCGTACATCACCTACAAAAACGAATACATCGAAACTCTCTGGTGGATACTGAAGGAATTGTACAACAAGGATATGTTGTACAAAGGTTATACTGTACAGCCCTACTCGCCAAAATCAGGTACAGGCCTTAGCTCCCACGAGTTGAATCAGCCGGGAACCTATAAAATGGTAAAAGATACTACCGTTGTGGCCCAGTTCCATTTAAAGAAAGACCAGCAGCATCCTCTAATAAAAACCTTGTTTGAGAATGCCGATGAAGATACCGTAATACTGGCATGGACCACCACCCCCTGGACACTTCCATCA
>DATHLW010000589.1:0-3527 GCA_035487675.1 Mucilaginibacter sp.
GGCTTCGTTGCTTTCAGGATAATCTGACTTTATTTTTTTGTAGGTGTCGTCAGCAGACTTATAATCTTTCTGCTCTTCGTATACCAATCCTAATTTTTTTAGGTAGAAAGGAGACAAGAACTTGTTACCTGCTTTGTCGGCAGCTTTCCTGAAAAATGTCGACGCCTTGTCGTAGTCTTTCAATTCAGCGTAAGCATCACCTGTTCCACCCAATGCTTCAGCTGCGATCATAATGTCGCTGCCGCGATAGTTGGTCAGGTTATCAATAGCCTTACGATAGTCACCTTTATTTAAATAGGCAATACCTACATAAAAATATGCCAGGTTTGCCGCTTTGGTATTGCTGTAGTCGCTGATGATCTTTTCAAACCCCGGATAACTGCCATCACCTTTTATTGCTTTATCCCAGTCTTTTTTAGCCCATGCATCCTGTGCTACATACATCTGGCTTGTAGCTTTTTCTTCGCGCGGGGCGAGGTACATTTTTTGGTATCCAAAATAAATGATCACCATTGCAACAATGGCTCCTGCTATAAAAATTAAGCTTTTTTGGTTCTCGCGCACAAATTTACCGGTCTGTCCAAAATCCTTATCATTCGCAATGACCTGGGTATTATTCGCTTGGGTTTTTGACATTTCTATTCTCAAATTAAGTTTGCAAAAATACAGTTTTCAAGCTTGTTAGCAATAGGTTGGTGTAAATAATTGTTGACGAGTGATTAGGGAGCAGTTAACCAGTGTTCAGTTAACTGGTGGTCAGGGGCAACACCAATAAAACTGTTTTGTACACACCTGATAACTGATTAACTGGTCGGTGGTCACTGGTTAACTGATAACTGATCAGTGACCACTCATTAACTGCTCTCTAATCACTACCTTTGGCAATCCGTATGTATCTGCAGCAATTATCCGTTATTAATTTTAAAAACTATGCCGAGGCTGAATTGACTTTCAGCGAAGGTGTGAATGCATTTACGGGTAATAACGGTGCCGGTAAAACCAATTTGCTTGATGCAATACACTACCTGTCGCTTTGCAAAAGCTATTTTAACCCCATAGACAGCCAGCAAATAAAAACCGGGACCGATATGTTTGTTATCAACGGCACCTTTAATAAGGATGGTAACAAAGAGGCCATTGCATGCGGGTTAAAGCGGAACCAGAAAAAACAGTTCAAACGAAATAAGAAGGATTATCAGCGCCTGGCAGATCACATTGGTTTATTCCCGTTGGTAATGGTCTCGCCTTATGATATCAGCATTATTATAGAGGGTAGCGAGGAACGGCGAAAATTTATAGATAATGTCATATCACAAACCGATAACAAGTACCTTGATGAATTGATTATCTATAATAAGGTATTGATCAACCGGAATGCATTGCTAAAACGCATTGCAGATTCAGGTAGATATGATCCTGAATTGTTAAATGTATTCGACGAGCAACTGATAGCCTCTGGCAACCTGATATTTGAAAAACGTAAAGCCTTTATGGAAAGCTTTACACCTATATTTAATAAACATTACCAGTTTTTGAGTGAAGATGCAGAAAAGGTAGAACTGATATATGAATCCCAATTATTACAAGGTGATTTTGCTGATTTGTTAAAGAAAAGCACTGAAAAGGATCGTATCTTAGAGCGGACCAGCACCGGTATCCATAAAGACGAATTACAGTTTGCCATACATGGTATGCCGATGAAAAAATTTGGTTCGCAGGGACAGCAGAAGCCGTTTTTAATAGCGCTTAAGCTGGCGCAGTATACATTTTTGTATCAGCAAAAAGGGTTCAAACCATTGCTTTTGCTGGATGATATTTTTGATAAGCTGGATGATAACCGGGTAACCAAATTAATGCAAATGGTATCGAACCATGATTTTGGACAAGTGTTTATTACCGATACAAGCGCGGTTAAAGTGGAGAATATCTTTGATAAAATAAATGTCGGCCTGAAAATATTTAAAGTAACGGGAGGTGAAATTGATGGGTAGGACTAACGACAAAAGCCTGAAAGAAGCCATAGAGCAAATGCTGCAAGTGTACAAGATCAAACGGAAATATGACGAAACCGGCATAAAAGCTTCGTGGCCGCAATTGGTTGGTAAATCAGTAGCTAACCGTACTAAAGAAATCTATATTCACGATAAGAAATTATTTCTCCGCATAGAATCGTCAGTCATTAAAAATGAGCTGGTATTAATGCGCACGCAAATAATTGAGAAGATCAATAATGAGGCAAAAAGTACCCTGGTTGAGGATATTATCTTCCTCTAGACCATCTTGATCTGGCAAGGGCCTTCTTCCTGAAATCATCACTGATGATAGAATAACCCAATATCATAACTCCCGGAGTTATAAATACCAGCTGTACTTCTGGCGGGTGATGAAGGAAAAACAGTGAATTAACAACAATAATTGCTGTTATCACCAGGGAATACACTAAACATTTTATTAGCAGTTTCATGGCTTATGTTTTAGCTGTGTCAACCCAATAATCATGCCATTTAATTTTCAGCCGGCATAACTACTACATTACCAACAGAGTAAAACTATTACTTTAAGTTAGAAAAAGCAAATAAAAAAGGGAAATATATCCCGGATATGCCTATGTAGATACACATATCCGGGACAAAAGGCTTTAGAATTTCTCGAAGGCTGAGAAATAGAAGTTACCTTCAATCTGGGCGTTCTCATCAGAGTCTGAACCGTGAACAGCATTTGCATCGATAGATTTGGCAAACAGGTTACGGATGGTACCGGGTTCAGCTTTTGCAGGATCTGTAGCACCGATCAGTTTACGGAAGTCTTCAACTGCGTTGTCTTTCTCAAGAATAGCAGCTACAATAGGTCCTGAAGACATAAATGATACCAGGTCGTTGTAAAAAGGGCGAGCCTTGTGCACTGCGTAAAATTCGCCGGCTTTCTCAGGAGTAAGCCAAAGATATTTCATAGCAGTTATTTTAAAACCACCTTTTATAATATGATCTAAAATAGCACCGATATGGCCATTAGCCACCGCATCGGGCTTAATCATGGTGAAAGTCTTATTATTTTCCATTGTGTTTGTTAAATTGCCGCAAAAGTAGCGTTTTAAACTTTATAAAATAAACCCTTTTTGCTTTATAATTAGATACTTCGTATTTAATTAATTTCTTTAGCTTTGCAGCTTTTGGAAATTGATGCTGGATATAGCTGCCTTAAATAAACTTTTAGCCCAACCCCGTAAAATTGTGATCACTACCCACCATAAACCGGACGGTGATGCAATGGGTTCGTCGTTGGGTTTATATAATTATTTGATACAGCAAGGGCATCATACCAAAGTGATCACACCGACAGATTACCCCGATTTTCTGGCCTGGCTACCCGGTAACGAGAACGTCATTATATTTACAGAACATGTAGATGAATCTGCAGCCCTGGTTGCTGATGCTGAAATTATATTCTGCCTCGATTTTAATACGCTAAGCCGCATTAATGAATTAGGCGAGCTGGTGCGTGCAAGCAGTGCTATCAAGATCATGATC
>DATHLW010000590.1:0-6167 GCA_035487675.1 Mucilaginibacter sp.
TATATCCAGGCAAAATGGTTCATCATTCAATCTAACTCGCTGTCCCGTGCTAAGAATGACAATCCGAATATTATTGCTTCTTTGCTTGAGCTATCCTCAATTAAAACAGATATAAAAGATTATACGCTTGCAAAACGCGACCTGAACGAGGCATTGACTATATCTTCTCAAAACCATATCCCTAAGCTGGAATCGGAAGTTCAGCTGCATTATGCCATGCTTTATACTGTCATGAAAAATTCTGAAAAGGCATCTGTTGCGATGAAAAGGCACGATGCCATTGATGACAGCATTAAAAGGGACAATGAAACGCGTATGATGGCCAAACTTAAAACTGTCGACTCATTGCAGCAGGTCAAAAAAAAAGTATATACGATCAGCAGCGGAAAGCGCTACTCAAAAAAGATGGCCTTATTATCGTCCTTATAATCGTTATCGCGTTAATTACTATCAGCTTATTTTTTCTTTACAGGCGCAAACGCCGTGGCTACTGGCGTTCAAAAGTTAAGCATCACCATCATTTCGATCAATAATAGTTTCTCTGGCATATAACATTACTTTAAACCTGTCGTTTTTTAAAACGTCAATAGGTATATGAAGAGATTGTTTTTTGGAGGGATATCAATATTGGTCATCCTGCTTACCTGCGCTTCTGCGGCACCGCAGCATATCAATGGCGACCGTTTTAAACGTGAGTTTCTCGATCGTATTAATGCCGTGCGGGCGAAAGGGTGTAACTGTGGTGTTATTTATTTTCCACCAGCTCCACCACTTAAATGGAATGATGATTTGGAGTTTGCAGCCCGCGGTCATGCACTGGATATGTCAGAACGGAATTATTTTAGCCATACCAGCATGAACGGGCGCAGCATGTCTGATCGCGCCCTTGACGCAGGTTATGGTTTTAAAGGTTATAAAACGTATGCAGTAGGAGAAAATATTGCACAAGGGCAAATGAGCATCCCTGAAGTAATGAACGGCTGGATACGCAGCGAGGGGCATTGCCGAAACCTGATGAACCGCGCATTTAAGGAAGTCGGTGTTGCTGAAATAGACCATTATTGGGTGCAGGATTTTGGCGGGCGTGAAGCTTTCTCGCCCCGGGAGCAGGAAATGATCAAAAGCGGCAGGTATAAACTGATACAAAAGGAAGTATCGGCAGGGCATTAAATTTCAATTCATTATCTTCACCGCATGAAAAAATTATTTGCTTTTGTTTGCTTTGTTCTACTATTTTCCTTTCATGCTTTAGCACAAGGGCACAAAGAAAAAATTAGACTTACAGCACAGCTAATGGTTGATGCAACAATAAAAGAAGATTATTCTACCGTTCTTGATTATACTTATTCAAAACTCTTAGAAGTACATGGAGGAAAAGATAGTGTTCTTTATGTGATAAAAGAAGGCTTAAAGAAGATGAAAGATCAAGGGATGGAATTTGTCATTGTAAATGCTATTATCGGAGACCCTGGTAATGAAATTAAATTAGGTACAATGTTATATAGTATAGTACCCGAGAGTTTAGTAATTAAAGTTAATGGGAAGAAATATTCTACTACAGGATCATTAATTGGCATTAGTTCAAATAATGGTGATAATTGGACATTTGTAGACACAGCAGGATTGGAAGATTTGAAGAAACTATTACCTGACGTAAATAAACTATCTATCCCAGCAAGTACAGGACCTACATTGATGAAGGATAATTAACTAAGTTTTTTAAATCCCACCCCATCAACCCCATCACTCTTATAAATTCAGGCTGCAACGGAGCTTCAATACTTATCATCTCTCCATTTACAGGGTGCTTGAACGTCAAAGACGATGCATGCAGCAACATGGTAGTCATCTCCCATTTCTCTTTAAACAGTTTATTTTGCTTGTTGCAACCATGAGTACGGTCGCCGATGATAGGATGAAAAATGTGGGCAAAATGTTTGCGTATCTGATGCATTCGTCCGGTTTTAGGAGTAGCTTCCACCAACGAATATCTTGATGTGACATGCTTGCCAAAAGGCACACCCAGTTCAGCACGTTTTAAAGTATGATAAGCCGTAAATGCATCCTGCAAAGTGCCGTTTTCTTTTCTCAACGGATAATCAATTTCACCATCATCGGGTGTATGGCCACGCAGAACAGCTATGTATTTTTTTCTGACAAGATTATCAGCAAACTGCTTCTGCATTTCAATTTCTGTTGCCTTATCAAAAGCGAATAATAAAACTCCTCCGGTTTTCCTGTCGATCCTGTGAACAGGGTATACCTTCTGCCCTACCTGATCGCGTAATAATTGCAGGGCAAATACTTCAGCATCAGCAGCGATGGATGAACGGTGCACCAAAAGATCATGTGGTTTATTAATGGCGATCAGGTGCTCATCCCTGAATAAAATATCCAGCATTTATTGCCCCTGTGTTTTATTGATAGGTTTATTGGGATCAGGCTTATTTTGAACAGACTTTTTCTCCATCGGTCCGCGTTTAAAAACGATCAATCCATTTAGAAAATTCCTCAACAACTGATCACCGCATGGCTTAAAATTTGGATGGTCCTTATCCCTGAATATAGCGCCCAATTCAGTTTTTGTGGTATTGAAATTCACCAGGCTGCAAATATGAACAATATCATCATCCCGCAGTTGCAGCGCCACGCGCAATTTTTTCATTATATCGTTATTGCTCATATAACATACTATTTGATGTTGCAAAGTTAACTTTTTAAGTATAAACGCCCATATCAAAAGCATCAGTTGCAGGCTTAAGACTTATAACTCAAGACTTAGGACTTATTCCGTACCTTTGCAGCCAAATTAAAAACTTGTGTGGGCAGAGAAATTAAAACTGAGTAAACAATTAGTAAGGTCGGTAACCGAAGCAGGATACTTTACCCCTAAAGAGATACAATCTAAAACATTGAGCCGCATCATTGGCGGCCAGGATATTATAGCTGTCTCACCGGAAGGCAGCGGTAAAACAACGGCTTATATTCTTGGCGTGCTAATGCGTCTAAAATATGGCTTTGAAGAGGCACCAAGGGCATTGATCTTGGTACCCAATAAAGAAAAAGTGCTTGAGGTTATAGCCCAATTTGAGCTTTTAAATAAAAACGCCAGCATCCGTGTGGTAGGTTTATACACTGAGCCATCTATACAGCCGCAGATGGATGCTTTGGCTGACGGGGTCGACATTGTAGTAGCCACACCAGACAGGGCCCGTGCCATCTATTTGAAGCTTGGTTTAAACCTCAACAAGATCATGATGCTGGTGATCGATGATGCTGCCGAGATTGTAAAACAAGGCGCTCAATTACCAGTAGCAGAACTTGCGAACAGCATTATCAAATGTCAGCACCTGGTATTTACCGAAGTGATGCATGGTAAATTACAGCAGATGATCGACCCGTTTATGAACATGCCTGCTTTAATAGAGGTAGAAGAGTTAGGTGAGGCAAAAGCGGAAATACATAGCCAATCATTATATCTTGTTCCGAATTTTAAGACTAAGCTGAACCTTTTAACATTATTAATAAAAGATGTTGAGGAAGATGCTAAAGTTGCCGTTTTTGTGAGCACGCGCTTGAATGCCGAAAAAGTGTACAGTCATCTCAGATTAAGTTTTAAAAACGAAGTAGGCATACTCAACCCGATGATGTTTGAATCAAAGGGGTATGCGTCGATAGACGAATTCATGGCTCAACCCGAAGCGAGAGTATTAATTATTGCTAATGAATTGATCGGACCACATGATTTGCAAGGGATATCATTATTGATCCATTTTGAAATTCCTGAAGATACAGAGACTTTTGTGCAACGGATGGTAAAAGATAACACTGATGACAGCGAAGTATCATCAGTTATTCTGTCTACAGACCTGGAATTGGTTTTGGTAAAGAAAATTGAACACACCATCAGTCAAAAGATAAACACAATTGATTTACCTGAAGGTCTCCATATTATCGCTGAACAAAAAGATAAGAAAGCGGCCAAATCGGAAAAAACAATAAAAAACGAAGTTGCCCAACGTGGTGAAGCTTTTCATGAGAAAAAGGCAAGCAACAAAAAAGACTATAATTATAGTGCCGGTACCAAGGCTAAAATGAATAAAAAGAAGAAGCACTAATTTATGAGCGAACCATTTGATATAGAGATAAACGGGATCAACTATTCGGTTTTCCCGGAAGGTGAGGATATTTATGCCATTTTTAAAGAAGGTGTAGATTATTTAAGGATACAGAAAGACACCGAAGCACATTGGTTAAAGCTTGATCCTGCCACAGAAATGCCCCTTTTTGATAATGATGAAGAGGTAAACACCATTGGCCGTGAAATAGAGGCATATAAAGAATCGTAAAAATTTTGTAACAGATCATAAATCAGTGATTAGCAATTCGCGTTAATTGCCGGAAATGTTTAGTTTTATTTTCAATAACCCTAATTCATCATTTTCGCAATTAAACTATGACTGCAAACCCGGCCGACGATTTTCAGAAAACCCCTACACGCCTTTATTCTTTAGATGCCCTCCGAGGATTCGATATGTTTTGGATCATGGGTGCCGAAGAGATATTCCATGCACTGGCTGATGCCACTAAATGGGGACCCTTTGTGGCTATTTCCAATCAGCTGACACATCCTGCCTGGAATGGATTCCATTTGTATGATCTTATTTTCCCACTATTCCTGTTCATGGCTGGTGTATCAACGCCATTTTCGGTTGGGCGCGAACTTGAGAAAGGTAAATCGCGTAATCAGCTACTAATAAGGGTGATCAAAAGAGGGCTCATCCTGGTAATATTGGGTATTATTTATAATAATGGCCTACAGATCAAGCCTATCCACGAAATACGTTTTGCATCAGTTTTGGGACGCATAGGTATTGCCTATATGTTTGCCAATATTATCTATTTGTATTCAGTTGAAAAGTGGCAGATCTTTTGGTTTTGGTTTTTCATTGTCGGTTATTGGTTGCTACTAAAATTTACTTCAGCTCCCGGATTTCCTGCGGGCGACCTGACGATGCAAGGCAACTTCGCATCATATATGGACAGGACATTGTTACCAGGAAAACTTTATCTAGGTATTCATGATCCCGAAGGGTTATTCTCTACCATCCCTGCTATTAGTACCGGGCTATTGGGTATCCTGACAGGCATCACCCTCAAAAAGACTACACTTACCCAGTTACAAAAAACTTTACGTATAGCCGTCGTTGGTGTGATATTTTTGATCCTCGCTCAAATATGGAACCTTGATTTTCCGATCAATAAAAACCTTTGGACAAGCTCGTTTGTATTAAATGTCGGCGGATTGAGCTTGTTACTAATGGCACTTTTTTATTATGTGATCGACGTATTAGGTTACCAGAAATGGGCTTTCTTTTTTAAAGTGATCGGCATGAACTCCATCCTGATCTATATTTCGGGAAGGTTTATTGACTGGGAGTATGCCACCAAAGGGTTCTTCAGTTGGCTAATTTATTTTTTTAGTGACCCGTATAAACTCGTTATCGGTGCTATTTGTTTCGTTCTGATCAAATGGCTATTCTTATATTTTATGTACAAAAAGAAGGTGTTTTTACGGGTATAAATAAGATATCTATGCAAAGGAGAACATTTATTCATTTGTCGGCCTATACGGCTTTAGCCTTGACGCTGCCTTTTGCAGACGGGTGTTCTCCTTCAACAGAAAATATCGTATCCCAACCCTTACTGTTCTCGCAACTTGCTGATAAAAAAACCATCAGTGAAGCCGGAAATGCTTATCGCAAACAGTTCCCGAAAGAGGATGATAAAACCGTGTTGAGCAATCTGCTTATTGGCAGTAATAATTCGCAGGACAAATCTGCGATCCAAAGACAATTGGACGATCAGGTAATACAGGATTTTAAGAATAGTAAAACAGTGACAACCTCTGGCTGGGTACTTTCTATAACCGAGGCGCGCCAATGTGCCCTATTTTCGATTTTAAACGCATAAACCATTATAGCAATGCACATTGATGCCAGAGAACTGCCTGACCAGACATTAATAGAAGGGGATATCTGTATTATCGGGGCCGGAGCGGCCGGTATAAGTATTGCATTGGAATTTATCAATACCCCACACAAGGTTATATTGCTTGAAGGTGGTGGCTTCGAGTACGAATCACAAATGCAGGACCTGTATAAAGG
>DATHLW010000591.1:0-5509 GCA_035487675.1 Mucilaginibacter sp.
ATTACTATCTGGACTTCTTTATGCAGTTTGATGTCTTTGTAATTAGTCACCATTTTTTTGGTAAGCGGTGCACAATCAGGATCTTGGGTGGTAGATTGTATTTCTTTACTATACCGGTTAAATAATTGGATACATAATTAATATCATCCGCATCATAAGTTCCGATCCTTTTACCGGGATGTGAACCATCCTTCATAGAAAATTCAGGGTCCATGCCAAAATGCACCTGTGGCAATGCCAGGAATCTTTCAAGCTCCGGAAGTTCTGTCCTGATGCTGCCTAATCCAACCTGGACATCTAAAAACACAATAGCATTAGCTCTTTTAGCAAGGGCCAGCACCGTATCGATACGGTTAAACGGCATGCGTGTTCTGTATTTACCGGTTTTACCTGCGTTGCCGCTTGCTACAACGGCAATATAATGCAAAGCGGGTTGCACCGGAGTAGTAGGATCGGCCTTTTCCCAGCTCTTTACTTCGCCTTTTAATTTGGCTAACATTTCGTTTGGCGGCAGTTCACCCAAAATCCCCATCCCTTTTGCGGAGAGGTTACCATAAAAAGCTACCACTCTTTTGTATGGTAAAATAGCACCTGGTAAAGGGTATGGCGCGTTTTTTACGGGCCATTTTCCGCTACTGTCCCCATGAGCCAGTTTTCTCATCAGCGAATCATACTGCGCATGATTGATAGGCGGATAGGAAACAGGCGTGGAACTTGTTACCACTGTATCCGCAGATTTTTTTGCAGATTCTGCTTTTTTAGCAACTTCAGTCTTTTTTACCGAGGCCTTTGCCGGAGCTTTGGCAGTACTGTTATTCTGACTGCAGCCAGTAAACAAGGTTGCTATTGCAACAGCAAAACAAGCAGGGAGAACGATTTTTTTTAAATTCATTAACTATAGTTATCTATCTAAAACTCCCGATCCTCAAAAAAATTACTGGTACTGAATATAAATCGGATATGGCTTGTTCTTTAAAACCTCCTGCGGGGTAAGCATGTGGTGCGGTGGTTTTTTGATGTCGTTTTTGTAAAACAATTTAAAGCCTGTGAACTGCACCGGCTGATTGTGAATAAAGTAGCGCCAGGTTCCTTCTTTCAGATCGGGCTCGCCCCAGCCGTCCATATCCATTACTAACTGCACCTCGGGATGCAATTTGATGTTTTTATAGTTGGTCACCATTTTTTCGGTAAAACGGTGTACAATTAAGATTTTTGGAGGCAGATTGTATTTCTTCACCAATTTGGCAAGATAGTCTGATACATAATTGATATCAGCCGCATCATAAGTGCCGATTTTCTTGCCGGGGTGGGTAACTCCGTCTTTCATCGAAAATTCGGGGTCCATGCCAAAGTGAACCTGTGGCATAGCCAGGTATTTTTCAAGCAGAGGCAATTCGGTGTGTATATTGCTCAATGCCACCTGCACATCCAGGAACACAATGGAGTTTGATTTTTTAGCAAGCGACAATACCGTATCGATCTGCTTAAACGGCATGCGGTAACGGTATTTACCATCTTTACCGGGATCGCCCTGAGCAACTACAGCTATGTAGTGCAAAGCAGGCTGAACAGGCGTGGTTGGATCTGCTTTTTCCCAGTTCTTTACTTCGCCTTTAAGCTTGGCAAGCATTTCTTTTGGAGGTATCTCGCCCAAAATCCCCATGCGTTTTGCATACAGGTTACCGTAAAACGCAACTATCCTTTTATAAGGCAATATAGCGCCTGGCAATGGGTATGGGGCATTTTTTACTGGCCACTTGCCACTGGTATCGCCATGCGCCATTTTTTTCATCAGCGAATCATACTGTGCGTGATCGATCGGTGGATAGGAAACGGGCTTAACAGCAGCGGCGGTGTCAGTGGCCTTTTTTGTGGTAGTATCCGCTTTGGCAGCAGGTTTATTGTTGTCAGATTTAGCGCTTCCGTTTTGGCTGCAGTTGGTAAAAAGCGCCAATGAAGCAAGAACAAAGGTAGATAGAGCGATCTTTTTTATATTCATTTTATTTATTTTCATGGTATCCGGGGCCGTGCAAAATAGCACCATTTCTGGTACCATTGTGTTTAAAATTATCAACAGTTACCCGGCCGTTAACCAAAACATACTTAAACCCAGTTGAATAGGCGTGCGGGTGTTCAAAAGTTGATTGGTCTTTCACGGCATCGGCGTCAAAAATAACAATATCAGCAAACATTCCGGGCTGTAATAAACCACGTCCTTCGATTTGAAATTTTTGTGCGGGCAGCGAGGTCATTTTACGGATAGCGTCCTGCAAAGTTATCAGGTGTTTCTCGCGAACGTAATAACCTAACACCCTTGCATTACTGCCATAGCCACGCGGATGCGGAACGCCCGAGCCAAACTGCCTGATGCCTGAATCAGAAGCGACCATAGTAAGCGAATATTTCAGAATATTTTGCACATCATCTTCATTCATCCCGTGAAACACCATAGATGCACTGCCAATTTGGGTAATATCCAGTATAGTCTCGATCTCGTTAGGAATAGTAGATGCACGGCCTTTTATTATGTTGATCTGCATGATGTTTTTGCCATTGAATGAACTATCGCCATCGCAGTGAGCTACAACTGCATAATCAAAATGTGCACGGCCACGGCGTTTCATGTCTTTGATCATCTCATCAATCACCTTTTGATGAATGGCTGGATCATTCAATCTTTTCATAACTGAATCGCGGCCGCCATCCAGCAACCAATCAGGCAATAGAACATTTAATGTAGTACTACTTGCGGTATACGGATATTGATCTACGGTAACGTCCAGACCCTCTGCCCTTGCTTTCTCTACCATCGCGATCATTTGATCGGACTTGTTCCAATTCGGTAGCCCTACCTTAAAGTGGGATATCTCCACGCGCATATTTGCCTGCCTGCCCACATCAATAGCCTCGTTTATGGCATCAAATATCTTGTCCGACTCATTGCGCATGTGCGAGGTGTAAATACCGTTATACTTTGCTGCTGATTTTGCCAACGCGACTACCTCATCTGTTTTTGAGTAGATGCCCGGCGTGTAGATCAGCCCGGTTGAAAACCCCATCGCGCCATCGCGCATAGCCTGCTCAACAAGTGCCTGCATTTTTTGTAGTTGGACGGCGTCAGTTGTTACGGCTTTCTCACCCAAGACTGCCTGCCGAACATCGTTATGGCCGATCAATGAACCAACATTAACCGATAGCCTGATGCTATCCAGCTGTTTGAAGTATTTTTTCAGATCGACATTAGATGAGCCGCAATTCCCGGTGATCACCGTAGTAACGCCATCGTAAATAAAGTTATCGGCGGTAGGTGTTTTCTTTTCATCGCCTTCGATATGGGTATGGACATCAATAAAGCCCGGGGCAATGACCAAACCTGTAGCATCGATCGTTTTAGTTGCTTTGTCTTTTGACAGGTCTCCTATACTGACGATCTTATTCTTAACAATTCCCACATCGCCATAAAACCAAGGATTGCCAGTGCCATCAATGATCTTTCCGTTTTTCAGGATAATATCATAGTGCTGCTGCGCAAATAACATAGCAGGGAATAAGCAGAAAAAAATGACGGTTTTTAATTTTAGCATTATGCTAAATTAGTTTTTGCAGGGATAATTAGCCTTTTATCTTAAAAAATTTACCAAACACACCCAGCGGTAATTTTACGCCTGATGTAGCCTGCAAATAAAGCTCCCCTGTTTCCAGGTTTTGCACTTTTGGGTAGGCGCTCTTGATCAGGTTCTCGATAATCACCGATGAAAAACCGAGCGAATAAGCATTCAGGATGAGGAAATGCTCCTGCGGGTCGAGCAGTTGTACCACGTCCTGCATCATCTCGTTGATATGATCTTCCAGCTTCCATTTTTCGCCGGCTGGCCCATGTCCGTAAGCCGGTGGATCAAGGATAATACCGTTATATTTTTTGCCGCGTTTTACTTCACGTTTTACAAATTTCAGGGCATCTTCCACAACCCAGCGAATGTTGGTCAAACCCGATAGCTCCTGGTTTTCATTGGCCCAGTTCACTACCTGTTTGATAGAGTCAACATGGGTAGTATCTGCTCCTGCCGCCTGTGCAGCGAGTGATGCGCCGCCAGTATAAGCAAAAAGGTTGAGCACCTTTGGTTGAGGTGTTTTAAATTTTTTGATAACCTGTGATGAATAATCCCAGTTAACTGCCTGCTCAGGAAATATGCCTACATGCTTAAACGAAGTTAAAGCCAGACGAAATTTGATTGCTACCTCATCGTTTTTATATTCAATATGCCAGCGATCAGGGATTGTATTGGTTTTTTTTAGCCATTCGCCGGAGGTAGCCGAGCGGCCCTTAAATTTAATATGATGCAGTTTTTGCCATTCAGATTGTGGTAGTTGTTTACTCCAAACCGCCTGTGGTTCCGGGCGTATCAGTATCAAATTACCAAAACGTTCCAGCTTTTCAAAATCGCCGCAGTCAATCAGCTCATAATCTTTCCAGTGCGTAGGTGTAAGTAGTTGGATCATTTTGTAGTAGTGATTAGTTAATCAGTGATCAGTTATCAGGCCGCAAATATAATTATTTCATTTAACGCAATTCCCTGATCACGAATCACTGGTCACCGATCACCGTTTATAATTTCGCTCTCGCCGCCCTCATAAATTTGCTGGCGAATACAAACTCATTCAGCTCTTTATTATCGGTATGGGCAATTTCACTTTTTGAGCCTTCCCACCATTTTTCGCCATTATTTAAGAATACAATATGGTCGCCTATACCCATTACAGAATTCATGTCGTGAGTTACGATCACGGTTGTGGTATTAAACTCTTCGGTTATTTCATTGATCAGGTTATCGATCAGGATGGCGGTAAGCGGATCGAGCCCTGAATTGGGTTCATCAACAAAAAGGTATTTAGGCTGCATGGAAATGGCACGTGCAATACCCACACGTTTTTTCATCCCGCCGGAAAGTTCAGCCGGAAATAGCTTGTTTTTACCTTCAAGGTTCACTTTTTTAAGGCAAAAATTGACCCTGTCCAGCTTTTCATCAAGTGGCATATCCGTAAACAGGTTAAGCGGGAACATAATATTCTGTTCAACGTTCATCGAATCAAAAAGTGCCGAGTTTTGAAAAAGCATGCCAATTTCCTTGCGGATATGTA
Source organism: Mucilaginibacter sp. (assembly GCA_035487675.1). GTDB lineage: Bacteria > Bacteroidota > Bacteroidia > Sphingobacteriales > Sphingobacteriaceae > Mucilaginibacter. The sequence continues at coordinate 5,140 of DATHLW010000591.1, forward strand.
CCCTTTCCTTGAAGTGCATACTGGTAAAACACTTTCCGTCATAGTATACACTGCCTTTAGTAGGTTCGTGCAGACCCACTATACATTTCAACAAGGTTGTTTTACCTGAACCGGAACCACCAATGATCAGGCTATTAAGACCGGGTTTAAATGTTGCGCTTATGCCACGCAATACCCTATTATCGCCAAATGTTTTATGAATGTTTTTTATCTCGATCATAATAAGGTGCTTGAAATGATTAGGTCAGCAAATAGTATCCAGATACAGCTAAATACAACCCCTTTTGTTGCCGATTGCCCAACTTCAAGCGCACCACCTGATGTGTAAAAGCCGAAATAAGAACAAACCGAGGTGATAATAAATCCAAAA
>DATHLW010000592.1:0-4790 GCA_035487675.1 Mucilaginibacter sp.
GTAATGTGTGCCTTTTGATAAGTTTTTGTAAATGCATGCTTCATGATTCATGTTGTTGGTCACCAGGTCGAGGCAGCCGTCATTGTTCAAATCGGCGTATGTTGCACCGTTAGAGATCATTGCATCGCGGATACCCCATAATGCACTTTTATCGATAAATTTTTCACTCTTTGTCCCCTTAAAAATGTAGCTATGCGACTCGCCACCAGGCATTTTATCAATTACAGTACTATCAATTTGGTGCGATGAGGTAAGTAACGAGCGGACAGAAAAGTTGGATATAAAACTAACATAGTCCATATCTGTTGGCCTGCGTTTAATGCCGTTAGCAATAAACAGGTCCTTTATCCCATCATTATCAAAATCAGCCAATAATGGGCTCCAGCTCCAATCGGTTGCATAAACGCCATCCATCAAACCAACTTCGCTGAATGCTTCACCATTACCAAGGTTTTTTTGCAGGCAGTTGCGCGAGTATTGATATTGAAAGCCCCCATCCAGAATTTTCAGTTTATATTGATCGTATGATTCATCACCACCATAGGTTTTCAGAATTTTCTCATCACCGGGCAGCATATCAGCGGTTACGATATCCAGTTGACCGTCATTATTAAAATCGGCCATATCGTTGCCCATGCTGAAGCGGCTGTAGTGATTAAAATGCTTTGCCCCTGATTCAGTAAATGTACCGTTATGGTTATTTATGTAATAATAATCGTTTTCGTGAAAATCGTTGCCGACATAAATATCGTCCCAGCCATCATTGTTGAGGTCACCAACAGCAACTCCTAATCCATAGCCCAAAGCACTGCTATAAATGCCTGATTGCAGCGTTACATCAGTAAAATGGCCATTTTTGTTCAAGTATAATTTGCTGCCTGCCTGGTTATTCACTTTCCGGCGAAGGCTGGTATCGCCATAAGTTTCTACAGAATGATGTGATTGGTTTAGGAGAAAACAATCTAGTTTGCCATCATGATTATAATCAAAAAAGACTGCCTGTGTCGAGTATCCTGAAAAATCGAGGCCATATTCTGCGGATCTTTCAGTGAAGGTACCATCATGGTTGTTGATATATAGCATATTATGGCCCTTTAAGCCTAACTTACCTGATACAGCACAAACATAAATATCCAGGTAGCCATCGTTATTCACATCAGCCATGGTTACACCAGTACACCAATCGGCTGTACCTGCAACACCGGCCTTATCAGCTATATCCTCAAATTGGTAATTCCCCTTGTTTAGATAGAGTTTATTACCGCCTTTTTTATTTGATGTAAAGTAAATATCAGGTAAGCCGTCATTATTAATATCACCAATAGCCACACCGCCACCATTATAAAAATACAAATAGCTTAAAATACCCGGGGCATCACTATCGCTCAACTTATTTACAAAATGGACATTAGTTTGAGTCGACGGGAGTAATTCAAAGAGAGATGCTTCTTTTTCTTCTTTCTTGCAAGAAGAGATGCCGATTGTTATTAGAATAATTAAAGAAAGTAAATAAAAACCCTCCCGGCTGTGGCTTACCCTGACAAAATTTATGGTCATTTATTATACCTCTATTTTTGAAGAAACCTGGAAAAACGGGCAGACGAGGTATAAGTTATTTTATAGTAGTTTTTTGGTTTCATTGGTGTAAATTTTCAGGTATTTAATAGCTATAAAAATATTGATTTATAACAATGAAACCAAGCTCGCAAATGACAAAATCAATTAAAAAATTTCGGATAAATATCGCCCCTACATAGTCAAAAACGGATTTTTTTCTATACTTTCGAGGCCAATGCTCTAATAAACCTGAATGAAAAAAAAAGTTATAGTAATATTCCTGTTCGTATTCGTCTTTGCAGCCTGCTTCATAACAGTTCCCCAACAAAAAACAATATCTATAAAGGCTCCTTTTTTTAATGTATTTATACAGTTGTCCAATCCGGCAAACTGGAAAAAGTGGCGATCAGATATGAACACTACTACTGTTGCTGATTCGAATAAGATCATTATCAAAAAAGATACTGCGTCTTTCAAAATAAGCTACGGGCAAAAGAATTTAAATGTCGAATCAAAAGGCTATTTATTTAAAATTAATGACGAATGGGGTAACAAAAACGCTGATTATAGTTATAGCGTTATCCCGGATAAACTACAGGACGAGACATCGATCATTGTTAGTAAAAAGGTTTTTGCTATCAGTTACCTGATCGGAAAGATCAGCCCGGTTTCATTTGATGATACCCATATTAATGATCTTAAAACGTTTATGGAGACTGACAGTTTACGATATGGCTTCAATATTTTTAAAACCAAAGTGCGCGAGCCGAACTTGATTGAGATCAAGAAAGAAGTATTGACAAAAGACAAATTTACCGAAGCGGCAAAAATGCTGGCCGCCCTGTATCAATACATTGAAAAGCAAAATGTTAAAAAAACTCAACCGCTCATAGCACAATTTTTACCAAGGGGGAAAGATTCAATCCAGATTAATGTAGGTTTTTATATCGATAAAAAAGTCAAGGCCGAAAAGGATATAATTTTTACAACAATGCCCGAAGGTGGGGCATTGTATACAGCCATTTACAAAGGAAGATTTGATGAAAGATCAAAGGCATATTCTGCGCTGCGCCAATATTTTAGCGATCATTTTTATCAATTGTCCATTTTGCCTTTTGAAAGTTATCTTGATGATAAACTCCCGGCCTCAGATACTGACCGTGTAAATATCCGGCTAAATTTTGCCAGCTATTTTTAAAGAGATGAGTGAACCGGTAACCGCGAGTTTCCGGTTCACTCTTTTTTTAATTTCTTTTGAATAATTGCAATGCATCATTATTGCGGGCCACTATAATCAGCTTCCCATTTTTAGTATCGATTGTTGAAATATCGCGTACTTCACCTGTTACAAACAACCCACTTTTTGCTGGCGGCAAATAATCAAATCCATGATTCGGGTTACCTAACAGTGTAACTCCATAATTGGCATCATATCTTCCGATTTCTGGTTTCAATCCGTAAAAGTTTCCTCCTAAAAACAGATCCTTTATTCCATCATGATTTACATCTGTTACCAATATGCTAAAAACCGGTGAAAATTGTGCCCGTACAGGTAAGGGTTTCATATTGAAGCCGCCTTTGCCATTATTATAAAAAATACAGGTCTGAGTTTGGTTGACCGTCAAAACGGACGCTTTTTCCAGTTCTCCGGCGATGAAGATTTCTTCAATACTTTTTCCGGCATAAACGTCATATCTCAAAAATTTCTTTTTCAGATAAGGCAATTGTTTGATGATATCATCATGAAGGTTTATCGGATATGCTTTACCATCAGTTTTATAATAAACGGGGATACATTCCACTTGTCCATTGTTATCGAAATCGGATACATACAACTTTGCCGGATGATCAACGTCTGCCTTTATTTTTGAGTTCAGTCCATTATTGCCTGCGATCAGGTCAGGCTTACCATCTCCGTTCATATCAGCAACCGTCAAGCAATTCCACCATCCCGAAGAATTGGCTATCTCTCCGGTTTTTTGAAGCTTTCCGTTCACGTATTTAAGAATGGTTACAGGCATCCAATCTCCAACTACAACCAATGAATTTTTCCCTGAACCATCAATATCTGCCCATTGGGCATCAGTTACCATCCCTAACTTCGATAATTCCGGGGCTATGCTAGCAGTAACATCGGTAAAATTGCCATGCCCGTCATTTCTTAGCAGTTTGCTTGATGGGATAACACCATAAGTACCAGGCACACTCCTGCAGCCGATAAACAAGTCGCCATTATTGCTATTTAATCTTACACAAGATGCATTAAGACTAATAAGCGGCCATCCATTAAACTTGCGGGTAAAATTACCCTTGCCATCATTGATATATAACCTGACCAACATATCAAGTGGGGCCACTCTCTGCAAGTTACCACCTGATACAACCACCAGGTCCATATCCCCATCATGATCTGCATCAAAAAACAATGCTCCAATATCTTCACTGTTTTTATCTTGTTCAAAGGTAAATTCTCTTTTCTGCTTAAAAGTTCCGTCAGGCTGTTGTATGAAAAGTTTTGATGTATCACCGGTCGCACTGCCCACAAAAAAATCTTCAAGGCCATCGCCGTTCACATCAGCCACTGCCAGCTTAGGCCCTTCGGTAGATAACATCTTGGGGATCAGTCTTTGATCATCAAAATCCTTGTAGTCGTTTTCTTTGTGACGAATATCTCCTTTAACATCAGTCAGTGTAATATTTCTATACAAAGGTTTTGGTGGTGCGGCAGGTATGTATGTTATTTTAGCGTCTGTTTGCTTTAGTGTGATGGTACTATTGGTATTAATATTTTTCAACACCTGCATTTTCATGTCCGGCCATGTCACTACCAGGCTGTCAATTGTTTTATAGGCACCAACTCCAAAATTCAATACTGGTTCAACCGAGCTTTCAAATCCACGGGTAGGCATTTGTTCAAGTACCTGCTGCGTACCTTTCGTATAAATAGTTACCCTGGCACCAATACCAAAGGTGTTCATTCCTTTGCCTTTCAGATTTATTTTTAAGTAATGGGCGTGCGTCCTTTCAGATGTCATATTCCGATAGATAAAAGCTTCCCCATTTTCATTATTCACCACCAGGTCAAGGTCGCCGTCACCATCAAGGTCGCCGTATGCTGCTCCATTACTAAAGCTTGGTGTTGTAAATCCAAGGGGTATAGTTTCATTTTTAAAAGTAAGGTTCTTCTGGTTCACAAATCCATAACTGGTTATGGGTGTTTTCGGCATTTTTTC
>DATHLW010000593.1:0-5802 GCA_035487675.1 Mucilaginibacter sp.
TACGAAGAATGCCTGCTTAAAGCACAGGCAATACTGGAAGTTCTGGGGCAAAACGGATCTTTCGGCCAGCCCTGACGATCACATTTGAGCCATCTGCAAAAAAAGCTGAATAAGGCCGAACGTTCAAATAAGGTTCAAACGCTTTGCCATATAATTTGGAAATATCTGCATCAAAAATAATGTCGGTTACTGTGCCGGCATTCCATCTGATATGCTCAACCTGGTATTCTATAGTCAGGTTGTCACCTGCTTTATTATAACCCCAATAATGCTCAAAAATAAATTCTTCCTGGCTGCCGGGAACTATTGGAGAAAGCCTATCAGCTACAATTCCGCCAAGCTTGTTGTTCCATCTTCCATCAAACTTCCACTCATATAGGTATTGTGTTTGATCTCCGGATAACCTATTGATAGAATGGCGCATTGGCATAGCGGTGTAATGTTCTTTGTACAAGGTATTAGCTATCGTTACGATCAACGGTTTAGGCACTATTTCATTTACAAATACCGCTCCGCGTTTCCATTCCGTACCATCAAAATGCCTGACATAAAACCGAAGGTTCACCTCCTCAAAGTTTACATGAAATGGCCATTTGATTCCTTTAACCCTGGTATCCCTAAACAAAAAACCAACCATACTTACTAAAGCTTTACCCTGCCACAGGTCAAGTTCAGTAAACGGCGGTAAATAAGGTTTCAGGATATCCGGATCAACCTCATAATTCAGCATCAGTAAATTTTCCCAACGTGCTGATAAAAATTGAGATTTAGCCATAAATGATAGGTTTTATTGGTGGCGATAATATTTCATCGCTTCGGGTATCCGGTTTTTTATATCCTGAATACGCGTTTCATCAGCCGGGTGCGTGCTCAAAAACTCCGGTGGGGTTCCTCCCTTATTTTGTGCAGCCATTCTTTGCCAAAATAACACCGCATAATTAGGGTCATAACCAGCCATTGCCATAAAAGTTAAGCCCAGCCGGTCTGCCTCCGACTCCTGGTTCCGTGAATACTTGAGTAACACTAATTGTCCTCCCACCCCGTATAGTTCATTGACGATCGATTGTGTTGTTTCCGATTTGTCTGATGTAGTAACGCCAAGCAAAGCCCCACCAGCTTCAGCTGCTTTTTGCTGTGATATTCTTTCTGCAGAGTGCCGTGCTATAGCATGTCCAATCTCATGTCCCATTACAGTCGCCAAACCAGCATCATCCATCGTAATTGGCAAAATACCACTATAAACGGCAACCTTTCCTCCCGGCATGCACCATGCATTTATCTCTTTGCTCTGGATTAGGTTAAACTCCCAATTAAAGCTGTACTGATCTCCATAGCCGTTTGCTTTGAGATAACTTTCAATTGCTGTAGCTAACCTGTTGCCTACGCGTTTCACACTTTCCGCATCATTTGTACCTGTAATGACTTTTGTAGCAGGGTCGGACAAGAGTTGGCGATAGCTTTGGGCTGCTGTAGTATTTATCTCCGAATCACCAACCAGGTTTATTTGTTTGCGCCCGGTTAACGGAACCGTAGCACACGAAATTACCATAGCTAAAAATGCTATGGGCAAAAGGTACTTGACGATTTTCATATCACGCTTCCTTTCTCTTAAACAAATTTACTTTAGATTCTTTTCCTTTAAGCAGGCGCTCAATATTTTTTTGATGCGTAACCAATATGAGTGCACAGATACACATCCCATAAATAATTACCGAGCGGATGTATAGAGGGTATATAAACGTCACTCCGATCAAATAAGTAAAGCCGCCGATAATTGAACTGAGCGACACATAACGTGTGACGAGCAGCACAATAATAAATACGATCACACACAGCAGGGCTGCCTGCAGATGAACCGCCAGTATCATTCCGAATAACGTTGCAATACCTTTACCACCCCGGAAACCTGCGAATATCGGGAACAGATGACCCATTACAGCGACGATACCTAAGGCTAGTTCAAGGTTAATATAAGATACGGAATGAGGGCCGCCGGTGGTGGATATTCCTATAAAAACGACCAGCTTGGTAGCCGTAAACCCTTTGAGTATATCGATCAGCATTACCGGTATCCCGGCCTTTTTGCCCAATACCCTGAAAGTATTGGTAGCCCCGGCATTACCGCTACCATATTCGCGTACATCTATATTATAAAACGCCTTTCCGATCCACACGGCTGTAGGGATTGACCCTAACAGGTAAGCTAAAACGAGTGCCCAAATCGTGTAAACGTTTATCATTTTTGCACAATATTAATAAAATGATACTGTACTAACTACTTTAGCCATTAATAACTATTAAAACCCAATCAACTAATAACAAACTAAACTGCCTTCAGGCTTAGATCCAAACTCTTTACAGAATGTGTTAATGCCCCTACCGAAATGTAATCTACACCACATTCTGCATACTGACGGATGTTAGCTATAGTGATACCACCAGATGCTTCCGTGCTATATTTCCCATCGATCATACTTACCGCCTTTCTAAGGTCATCAAAGTTAAAATTATCCAATAAGATACGGTCAACACCTCCTGTTTCCAAAACCTGCTGCAATTCGTTAAGGTTGCGGACTTCGATCTCGATGGCCAATTTTTTGTTGGTTTTCTGCAGGTAGTTCTTTGTATTTTCAATCGCCTGACGGATCCCTCCCGAATAATCTACGTGATTATCCTTGATCAGGATCATATCAAACAAACCAAAACGATGGTTAACACCTCCGCCTATTTTTACCGCTAATCTTTCGATGTAACGCATACCCGGAGTAGTTTTGCGCGTGTCCAAAACTTTGGCATTGGTACCCTTTAGCAATTCAACAATCTTATGCGTCTTGGTCGCAATACCCGACATACGCTGCATGCAGTTCAGCGCCAGGCGTTCAGCCTTCAATATGCTTTGCGCATCGCCTTCTACTTCAAGTACAATATCTTTTGGCTTTATTTCAGCGCCATCCTGTAAAAATATATTCACCGCCAGGTTAGGGTCAACCTGGTTAAATATTTCAACCGCCAGTTCAACACCAGCCAGTATACCGTTATCCTTTACTAATAATTTCGCTTTCCCCCGGGTACCGGCAGGAATCGTCGCCAGTGAAGTATGATCGCCATCGCCTACATCTTCAGCTAATGCATTGGCAATGAAGGAGTGTATAATTTGTCTATCCAAACTTTCGAGTTTTACCCCGATAGCTATCGGGACTCAAAAGTATAAACAATTGCGGATTATTTTGTCTTTTCGGCCTCTATCCGCAATTCATTTACCTCAAATTTACCATTAACGTTTTTCAGGGCAATACAAGTACGGTAAGTACCATTGGTGGTATTAAGGATAATTACTGCATACCGGTAATTGGCATTTGAGGTGACCCGGTGAAGCACTTTTGCTGATTTTGGCTGACAACGTTTGAAGAAACTAGTAAGCACCTGCTCGGCCTGTGAGCTTGAATAGACATTCTCATCGTCCAAAATAGTCATTTCAATCGTGGGCGAGAACGTGGCGGCCAGCTCATGGATATTACCATCCTTTAACAATTCGGCAGTCCTGTCTATGACGTCCGCTGGAGCTGCGAACATAAACAATGACAGAGCAAATGGTATAAAAAGGTAGAGTAGCTTCATATCAGTTAAAATAGATTATCTGAAACAAGCCCAATCCAAAAATTATTCATATTAAACGCTGACTAATGTTAAAACGTTGCCATTATATTTGCATTGTGGAAAAAAACAAGAAAGTAGTACTAATTATCCTCGACGGCTGGGGTTATGGCCGTAATGACAAGTCGAACGCGATATATGCAGCTAATACACCATTTTTTGACTCGATGCTGCAGAAATATCCTAATTCTAAATTGGAAGCATCCGGAACTTCGGTAGGTTTACCTGCCGGACAGATGGGCAACTCAGAAGTTGGGCACATGAACCTGGGTGCGGGGCGCATTGTTTACCAGGAACTGGGCCGTATTCATAAAGCGGTGGATGATAATGAATTCCCTACCAACCCTGTAATCAAAGAGGCATTTGAATACGCCAAACAGAATAATAAGGATGTGCATTTTATCGGGCTGGTGTCAGATGGCGGCGTGCATTCACATATCAGGCATTTGGAAGGGCTTTGCGATGCTGCCGGGCAATTTAATTTGGATAAGGTGTATATCCATGCCTTTTTGGATGGCCGCGATACCGATCCGAACTCAGGTGTAAAATTTATTGCCGAAGTTGAAGATCATATCAAGGATACACCGATCAAATTGGCATCAGCTATAGGCAGGTATTATGCCATGGACCGCGATAACCGTTGGGAAAGAGTAAAAAAGGCTTATGATCTGCTGGTCAATGGCACAGGAAAACAAACCCACGATATTTTATCATCGATCAGGGAATCATACGAAGCAGGCGTTACCGATGAATTTGTCGACCCGATTGTTCGTGTTAATGAAAAAGGAGAACCTCTGGCTGTTATCAAGAATAATGACGTAGTGATCTGCATCAACTTCAGGACCGACCGTGGCCGCGAGATCACCCAGGCATTGACCCAAAAGGCATTTCCTGAGCAGAACATGCACCCGCTCAACCTGCACTATGTCACCATGACCACCTATGACGAGACATTTAAAAATGTCCGGGTGGTATTTACCAAGGATGACCTGACAAAAACCCTGGGTGAAATATTACAGTATGCCGGGAAAAACCAGATACGTATTGCTGAAACAGAAAAATATCCGCATGTGACCTTCTTCTTCTCGGGCGGGCGCGAGAAAGAGTTTGTCAATGAAAAACGTTTACTGATCCCATCTCCTAAGGTTGCTACTTACGATCTTCAGCCCGAAATGAGCGCCGAAGGCATAAAGGATGCTATTATTCCTGAATTGGAAAGTGGCTGGCCGGATGTAGTGATCCTCAACTTTGCGAATACCGATATGGTTGGTCATACCGGTGTGTTCGAAGCGGTAATGAAAGCTGCTGAAACGGCCAACCGTTGCACACAGGCAGTTGTAGAAACCGGTATAAAAAATGGCTATTCCTTTATCATTATTGCCGACCACGGTAACGCCGATTACATGATCAATGATGATGGCTCGCCCAATACCGCGCACACCACTAACCTGGTACCGTGTATTGTGATCGATGATGATATAGAAGCTGTAAAAGATGGTAAATTAGGCGATATTGCCCCTACTATCCTAAAGATGATTGGTGTGGATATCCCTGAAGAAATGACCGGAAATGTATTGGTGTAAAAGAAACCCTTTTTTAATAACCTCATTTATAATATTGCTGGGCATTGCTTCCTGTAAGAGGGATAGCAATGCCGCAGCTGATACCGGAAAGTTTTTTGACATCAAAGGATACTTTGAGGCTGATTCTGTACGATTGACCATAGAAAATCCACTGGTCACTAAAACCGTAACCCACAATAAAGTACCCGAAACTCAAAAAGTCCACATAGCCAATTGGGGAACAGAATTAAGCCTTTTTACCCAGTCGGACATTAACAAACCGGCATGGCGAAACAGCTATGATGTAAGTACTACAGGTGACATATCGATCTACAGAGCCAAATATCCCTCACTTAAAACCCAGGAGGTGGTTGTAAAAAAGGAAAATGATAAGCTGAAATGGATCATGATCATCAATCATACAAAAAACATATTGTATGAGAATACCGAAAAGTTGAGTTATTTCCCCGATTCACTTTACCTGATCCAAAAGAAGCAGAGTGTACGCGTACTGGGTACGGACACTTATCGCATAAGCGGATTATTCAAGTAAATTAATGGCGGGTTGTTTTTGTTGCGACATTAA
>DATHLW010000594.1:0-4725 GCA_035487675.1 Mucilaginibacter sp.
GAGATTCGAGCAATTCAGCGGGACTATTCTTAATAATGTCCTCAACTAATAAATATTTGTAAAATGATTTTATACCTGATAATATCCTGGCTTGCGAAGAAGGGATCATGCCTAACTCATTAATCCAATTAATAAATAGTCGCAGATCGTTAAGAGAAAAAGCTTCCGGGGTTAATTTATTAACCAAGCTATCGGCATACTGATTTAATTTCTCAATATCTCTGCTGTAAGCTTCAATTGAGTTATCCGACAACCCTTTTTCCAGCTTAAGATATGCCTGAAATCCTTTTATCGCCGATCTCCAGTCCAATTGATTTTGGTTTTAATGTTTTATAGTTAAGTTTGGGCTAATGAATATACAAATTATCAACGGCCCTAATTTAAACTTGCTTGGCGTTCGCGAGAAATCCATCTATGGCGACAGCAGTTTTGAGGACTACCTCACCGAGCTTCGCAAACGTTATGCAAACATCACCATAAATTATTATCAAAGTAATGTTGAAGGTGAAATTATTAATAAGCTGCACGAAGTTGGGTTTAGCTGTGACGGTATAGTGATCAATGCAGGTGCTTATACACATACCTCTGTGGCCATTGGTGATGCTATTGCCGGCATAAAAACGCCTGTGATAGAAGTGCACATCAGTAATGTTTATAAACGCGAAGAATTCAGGCATAAATCATTATTGGCAGCTAATTGCAAAGGTGTGATTGCAGGTTTCGGTTTGGATTCTTATCGTCTTGCTGTTGAAAATTTTGTGAACGGATAATTTAATTTAAGAGTATAAATTTGATAATAAGCCCCGGTAACATTCGTTTTTTATTTATCCTATGAGTAAAATAGTCAAAGCACTTGTTTTAATAGCATTGATCCTGGCCTCTTTTGGCATTCATAATAGTTTTGCCCAGGAAAAAAAGAAAAAACCAAAAAATTTAAGAGATTCCGCCCGGAAATCCATGCACGCACGCGATTCTATCTTGCAGGCGATCAGTAAAAGTGACACATCGATCAATAGCCTTTTACAGCGTGTTGCCCAATATAATACCACCTTTAACCAGATCAACAATTCATTGGCCGAAGGCTTGGACACTGCAGAAGTAAGCGAGCAATTACCAATTGTTGTAAAAAGGATAAGCAACATACAATCTCTTGCAAATACCAAAAAATCAGGCACATTGCGCTATTTATTTGTTTTAAGGGATAATATTGATCGTTTGCAGGATCAGATGAACGTCTGGCAATCGGACCTGGATGATGTGAATACCAAACTGGTACAAAATCAGCATGACATATTAAAATTTGCTAAAGATTCACTATTAAAAATAGTCCCTAGCGATAGTGCATTGAGAGTGAACTTTATAGCTCAGCGCGCCGCCGTAAAAGCTTTGTGGCGTAAAACCGATTCGGTCAACCGGAGTAATCTCTTTAGGATCAACTTGCTGCAAAACAAAGTTACAACTGCCTATGCCAGCGTATTGGACCAGGACGACCAGATCGACTCCAAGATAAAAAAATTTACAGTACATGCTGAATCAGGCGAATTTGGCTATTTATGGGAAGGCGGCCAGTACCCAGATTTTACTTCCGCATTTAATAGCACCGTTAGGCTGAACAAGATACAGCTTAATTTCTTTGCTAAAAATGAAACTGTTATTCATTTGATAGGAATTGCATTCCTGGTCATAGTTGGTATATGGATATTTTATAACCGTGCAAAAACAAAGGAACAAAGCGAAACTCCTGAGGCTATTCAGAATCATACCAATTATGTTTATACAAGTCCGATAGCTTCAACTTTATTGCTCGTTTCTGCTATCGTGCCATTTTTTTACGGTCACCCACCGGTTATTTTCCTCGAAACACTCTTCCTGGTATCACTGCTTTGCGCTATGGTATTGGTCAAAAAGAGTTTCGCGAAATCTTTATTTAACTTCTTGCATCAAATATTCTGGATTGCGTTCATTTACAGTCTAAGCAACTTGCTGATACAGATCACAGATATTGACCGCTATCTTATTCTGCTATTAAGTATTGCATCGATAGTTATTACTATAGTATTCCTGAGAAAGGTTAAGCGTGAAACAGAAGGCCATCTTCCCGGCACACGCACGTTGCTGGTGATATTCATAGTCATGCAATCCATTTCGCTGATACTGAATCTTACAGGCAGGTTTAGCCTGGCTAAAATAGTTGGTGTAACAGCCGTGTTTAATTTATGGATGCTGGTAACACTTTATTTTATAATCCTGATTATTATACAAGGGATTTTTATACAGTTTCATGTCAAAAAAGCTGAAAATACTTTTATAACCTGGATAGATTACAACATCCTGCAAAAGAAGTTCAGGAGCACCTTGAGTGCCTTTGCAGCTTTGTTGTGGTTATTTTTCCTGCTTCAAAACCTGGATATTGATGATTGGGTACATGATTACTTAACAGATGTCTTGAACCAGTCACGAACAATTGGCGGGGCCTCGTTCACCTTTGGCGGCTTTGTCATCTTCATTATAGTTATTTGGATATCGACTCTGCTGTCAAAAATGATCAGTTATTTTTATGATCTATCTGCGCAACATGCCACTGACCTGAGTGCCTTAAAAAAGAAGAACCGCGCTTCCACCCTTTTGATCAGGATCGGTGTGTTTACGGTTGGGTTCCTGCTTGCTGTAGCGGCATCTGGCTTCCCAATAGATAAATTGACTATTATTTTCAGTGCATTTGGCGTAGGTATTGGTTTTGGTTTACAGAATATTGTGAACAACCTGGTGTCCGGAATGATACTGGCATTTGAGAAACCTGTTCAAATAGGTGATATTATTGAAGTGGGTAGTCATGCCGGAACAATCAAAGAAATAGGTATAAGATCAAGCAAACTGGCAACAAGCGATGGTTCGGAAGTGATCATTCCAAACGGCGATTTGATATCCCAACAAGTGACCAACTGGACATTAAGCAATACCAACCGGCGCGTCGAAATGCTTGTTGCTGTGGCGAACGGTTCAGATATAGAAAAGGTTAAAAAACTACTGACAGATATGCTCTGTAAACGGGATGATATTATGAGCACACCCGGACCTGCGGTTTATGTAAATAATATTACCGACAAGGCTGTGGAATACCGGGCATCCTTCTGGGCCGCAGATATATCTAATGCACCCGAATTGAGAAGCCGCATCCTGGCGGATATTTACGAGATGTTTAACAAAAACGGCATCAAAATGCCTGCGGCTTAATCTGTCTCAATAAAAGTCCTTAGGATCAAGCGCAGTAAAGGTGTGTTTCTTTTTCATAAAAAAATCCCAAACGATACTGCGCCTGTACATACCTTTCAGATCGGGCAGATTGCTTCTTTTGGTTTTAGGTCCCCCGCCTTTAAATAGGTGTACTATAAAATTCTGATGTGCGCGGCTCACCGCCCATGCGTCCTTGCGTTTACCCTCATTCAGAAAACGTACAATAGCCAACAAGTCCATCCAGAAACGTATGCCAATAATAAACATCCCACGCCAAAATGATAGGTTATTTTTAAGCAGCAACAGGTTATTCCTGAAATTGAGGAAAGTCTTGAAAGGATTTTCTGTATTCAATGTGCCGCCACCAACGTGGTAAACTTCTGATTGTGCACAATACATTACCTTGTGGCCCATGTTCTTCAATCGCCAGCAAAGGTCGATCTCTTCCATGTGCGCAAAAAAACGATCATCAAAACCGCCTGCGGCTACCCAGTATTTCTTTTTGACGAACATGGCTGCACCTGTAGCCCAAAAAACTTCGCCTGATTGCTCATACTGCCCCTTATCTTCCTCTATCTCATAAAACATACGCCCACGACAAAAGGGGTAGCCATATTTGTCGATAAAACCTCCCGCGGCGCCTGCATGTTCAAAATGATCCTTTTCAGCGAATGCCCTGATCTTTGGAGCAGCGGCAGCGATCATCGGATCGCTTTCCATCAATTCTATCACAGGTTCTATCCATCCTGCAGGTACCTCTACATCTGAATTGAGCAAGATGAAATAATCAGCTTCTACCTTTTCCAGTACCCGGTTATAACCGCCTGTAAAACCATAATTTTTATCGTTTTGAATGATCTGAACAGACTGGAAATTCTGCTTTAAAAAATCGACTGAGCCATCACTTGAGCCATTATCACCGACAATAATATCCAGGTTTGGCCAGGTGGACGCCATCACTGAGGGCAGGAATTCGCGAAGATATTTTATACCATTCCAGTTTAATATTACGATGGCAACTTTAGGCGTATTTGTCATTCAAATTTATTTGTGTCCATGGCTCATTGTCGATAGTCCATAGTTTGGCACAATTCTACAATTTTTAGTTGGATACTTTATATCAGATATAAAAATACGACAGCCATCGACTATGGACCATCGTCTATCGACTTTTCAGTCTACAATGGCGTTTTCAATGTCCTCAGGTTTAAACTTCCACCTGCGGTGCGACCATAACCAGTATTGGGGTTCTTCCCTTATCACTTTTTCAAGATACTTTACATGCGCCTTGGTTATTTCGTATGGGGCAGCATCTTTCGCATTATCTATAAGGGGTACTGCAGTATATTTATAATAACCTCTTTTTACCCGTCTC
Source organism: Mucilaginibacter sp. (assembly GCA_035487675.1). Taxonomy (GTDB): domain Bacteria; phylum Bacteroidota; class Bacteroidia; order Sphingobacteriales; family Sphingobacteriaceae; genus Mucilaginibacter. The sequence goes on from DATHLW010000594.1 coordinate 4,610, forward strand.
ATATCATAAAAAACCACCATGCAATTAAAAGATCTCGCCATCTTTTCGGGGCCTAAAAATAATGCTGTGGGCTGGTTTAAAAAGGTTGTAAAATAAGTTGCCTCATGCTTTACCGG
>DATHLW010000595.1:0-8772 GCA_035487675.1 Mucilaginibacter sp.
GAAAATGGCTGGACCTATTTAGGCGATCTGGGGAGCCTGATCATCAAAAAGAAACCTGATTTTGACTCACGGAATTATGGATATCCAAAAATGCTCCCACTGATAAAAAGCATTAATAAATTTGAGATTGATGAGCGGGACACAGGTAAGAAGAATGTGAAGCATATTTATGTGAGGAAAAAGTAGCGGGGATAAAAAGAGAGGTGTTTTACTTAGTTACGGACGGACAACCGTATCTAAACATGCTTTGCAAGTAATAGCCCACCATAGGTAGCCAATATGCCGATTGCTACACTGCCGATGGTATAGGCTAAAAATAGCAATATACGCTGATCGTTAAGGAGTTGAACATTCTCTAATGAAAATGTCGAAAAGGTTGTAAAACCACCGCACAGGCCTGTAGCAAGAAAGAATCGCCATTGCTCGGCTTTATCGCCATATCTTTCAGTATAAAAAATAATAAAACCAATAAGGAAGCAGCCGATAATATTCACTATAAAAGTACCATAGGGAAATGGGGATATGGTCATTTTGTTGATGAATCGGCTCAAGCCAAAACGAAACAGGCTACCTATGCCTCCCCCGGTGAATATCAGCAATAAATTTTTCATGAATAATTGTAACGCTATGAAATAAAAATATATAAAAACTTATTTCGTAGGCGCCATCAGACCTGCTTAAAATGCAAGACGGTTCAAATAGGTGGAACACCATCACCTTAATAATGCAATGATACACAAAGCGCTCTTTTTTTCAAAACAGATAAAAAAAACAAGTAATTCTATATCTTTAAAAAACCAATTAACCTCATTCATGGAAAATCTAACCAGGTTATGGCGCTTTTTCTTCGCCATCGGGCTATTCGGCATAGCTATTCAAGAAATTGTTAATTCTGATTTTGTATTGGTGATGCTCCCTGCCGGCTTCCCTGTATGGTTGTCACACCGCTTAATATGGGATTGGATATTTAGTGTTCTGCTGGCTATTGCCTGCATCTGTATTATTTTAGAGATCAAAGCAAGACCCGTAGCACTCCTAACCGGGGGCGTGTTATTGTTAATAGTGATCCTTTTCCAAATAATCGGGCAACAGTCCCCCATGCACTTAGGCACCTGGACAAATGCTTTTAAAGAGTTAACCTTCAGTGGTGGTGCATTTCTTGTTGCAGGATCACTGGTAAGAGAGAATAGGGTTTCTGAGCTGGAAAACTTTTTAGAAAAATTGATCCCAGCAGGAAAGTATTTCTTCGCTATAACGATGGCGGTTTTCGGTTACATGCATTTCCTTTATCCTGATTTTGTTGCAACTTTGGTCCCAAACTGGATACCATGGCATGTATTCTGGACCTATTTTGCAGGAGTGATATTAATGGCAGGCGGCTTAGGAATCATCCTGAACATCAAACGCCATTTGGCAGCCAATTTAACGGGTATCGCTATATTTATCTGGTTTATTATTTTGCATATTCCACGTGCAATTGCTGATCCTAACAGCGGCAATGGGAATGAAATAACCAGTGTATTCGAGGCCCTGTCATTCAGTGGAATAGCATTTTTGATTGGAAGAAAAAAGGTCAAACATTAATTTAAAACCAATTTTATTGTAGTTTAGAGATGAAACTATACTGCACTATAATTTTTATTTTGACGTTATTTACCGGTAGACATAAATTCGGAGAATACGGTCAGAAAGATATTGTAGGCGGTACCTGGAGAGGGACATCAATATGCCAGGTAAAGGATTCGCCCTGTCACGATGAGACAGCTGTGTATCACGCTGCAAAAGCGGAGGGCAATACCTATCGTTTCCAGATGAACAAGATGGTAAACGGTAAGGAAGTCGAAATGGGTGAAACGGTATTCACTTATGATATGAATAACAAAACTTTGGATGGTGTTACGATGAGTGCAAAAGGTAAGGGCTTATGGCATTTTGTGGTAAAGGGCAATACAATGCACGGAACATTAACCGTTGATAGTAATACACTTTACAGGGTGATCGACCTTCATAAGGATTGATCATAGTTTAATTTAATTTTATGAAATATCTGCTTATTCTGCTTCTGTTGCCCTTTGCTGTAAAGGCGCAAAATGTTACTAATCAAAACATATCCGATACCACTCCCTTTATACCTGAGCACAGGCAGCCACGTTTGGACCAGTTTGCAAAAGAACCTATCGTTACCGGACGGACAATATTTCTGGGAAACAGTATTACCGAAATGGGTAACTGGAAAAAAGTATTGAATGATACTACTGTGGTAAACCGCGGTATTGGCGGGGATATTACTTATGGTGTACTCAAAAGGTTAAAGGATATTACCGACCGCAAACCCTCTAAATTGTTCATCTTATTAGGGATAAATGATATTGGCAAGGATATTCCTGATGTTGTGATAGCTGATAATTACCTGAAAATTGTAAGGGAAATACATACTAAATGCCCCGAAACCAAGATCTACGTGCAGAGCGTATTGCCTGTAAATTCTACCCTGCCGCATTTCCCTCAGCATTATGACAAGGAGGAGCATATACTTGCGGTAAATAAGCTATTACAAGCTAACGCGAAAACAGGCGATTACACCTTTGTGGATATATTTCACTTGTTTGTTGATGCCAATCAGCGCCTGGATAGTCGTTATACATACGAAGGCCTGCACCTAAGGCCCGAAGCGTATCCTATTTGGGTGGCATACTTAAAAAAGCAAGGCTATCTGTAATATTACTTTTTTGGCAACCCGATTTTGTTTGACTGCATAACGTAACAAAACAAGCCTTGACTTGTCTTAATTAAAAAACGTAATCATGACAAAAGAATCATTCTCAATACACGGCGTAAACCTTTTGGAAAAGGTTAAACAGCTAATAGAAGAAGGTAATGTAAGGAAGATCACTATTACCGATAAGTCAGGTAAAGAGCTGGCAAGTTTTCCTTTAACTGTAGGCGTAGTTGGAGCCTTGTTGCTGCCCATGCTGGCTGCTATAGGTGCAATTGCAGCATTAATTACCGAATGTACAATTACGGTTGAAAGAGAAGAAACAGCAGAAGAAGTACATAAAGAAAATTAATAACGCAAGACTTACGAAGTCCCTAAAAACTACGTAAGTCCTGCTTTCTGACATCAGACTTCTGACCTCAAGCTTCCTGATTTAATGATATGCTATATCAGGAATAATCTCATTTAGAACAATTTAGGCCACTGCTTTTCTAAATAGCTGTCCAAACCACAAAAGCGACCTGCTTTACCAAGATACAAAACCAATGCAATAAAAAGCACAGCGGCGTCTTCGCTATCTGGCGACCAGAACAAACGCCCTTTTGCCAGCATGTAATTCAAAAAGAGTACCATGGCTATTATTGCCGATAAGCGCGTGAATGCTCCTAATAAAAGACCTAATCCTGCAATTACCTCAGCTGTCATAATTAAATAGCTGAATAATTTGGCATTAGGAATAACAACTGATTGCAGAAAACTGATATAAAAATGCATTGGCCTTCCGGCCTTGATTTCAAAGTTCAGGAAATCGAGCATTTCTGCTGAAAAGGGTGTGGATGCGAATAGTTTACCAATTACAGTAACCAGCAATATCACCCCCAGGTAAATACGTAATATAGTTAATAAATAGCTCGGGATAGTTTGGCGGTCGTTATCATTTGAAGAGTATCGTAATGCCATTGCTGCCTTTATTGGTTAAGTAAATATCTCATATTAAATCATAATGTTCTGAATTCCAAATATGCCGTTTTCACCTTTCTTTATTGATATGATCACATTGGAGTGTAACAAAAATAATACGGCATGTAATTGAACCGGGATATTTTATAATTTGGGTGCATGAACATTTTTACCAAAGGCATAACCATAGGCTGCGTCATTGCAGCAACACTTTGCAGCACGCATCTGGCTGCACAAACCTCGCCATCTGTAGTCGACCAGATTGTAAAGGAAGAGAACGACAATTCACAGTTGGAAAAACTGGCGCACGAGTTATTCGATGGCATAGGTCCGCGATTAGTGGGCACACCACAAATGACGAAAGCGCATGACTGGGCTGTAGCTAAATATACCGGCTGGGGTATATCAGCCCATAACGAAAAATGGGGCGAGTGGCGTGGCTGGGAACGTGGTATCTCTCACATCGATATGGTTTACCCTCGCGTTAAAAGTTTGGAAGGCACACAACTGGCATGGAGCCCTGGCATGGGTAAAAAGACCGTGGTGTCTGATTTAGTGATATTACCTGACTTGGCTGATTCCAATGCCTTTAAAGCCTGGCTGCCTGCTGTTAAGGGTAAATTTGTGATGATCAGCATGAATCAGCCGACCGGTCGCCCTGACTATAACTGGCAGGAGTTTGCAACAAAGGAATCTTTCGATAAAATGAAAAAAGACCGTGATGCCCAGGTTGCTGCATGGCGCGAGCGTATCCGCAAAACAGGTTATACTAATAAAACCCTGCCCGTTGCCCTTGAAAATGCCGGTGCAGTGGGTATTGTGACCTGCAACTGGTCGAACGGGTTTGGGGTGGATAAGATATTCGGCGCTTACACTAAAAAAGTACCAACCATTGATATCGCGCTGGAAGATTACGGCATGCTTTACCGTTTGACCGAATCAGGTGATAAACCGCAGATCAGTGTGCATACCGAATCAAAAGAATTAGGCGTAGTGCCTACCTTCAATACTATTGCAGAGATAAAAGGCACCAAAAAGCCAGATGAATATGTGATCCTTTCGGCTCATTTTGATAGCTGGGACGGCGGCACAGGTGCAACCGACAATGGTACTGGGACATTGACCATGATGGAAGCCATGCGTATTCTGAAAAAGATTTATCCTAATCCAAAACGAACTATCATTGTTGGTCATTGGGGCAGCGAGGAAGAAGGCTTGAATGGTTCAAGGGCATTTGTAGAAGATCATCCCGAAATAGTAAAAAGCATACAAGCCGTATTTAACCAGGATAATGGAACCGGGCGGGTTGTCAACCTGTCGGGACAAGGGTTTTTAAATTCTTATGATTACTTAACCAGGTGGTTGTCAAAAGTTCCAGCTGATATCAAAGATCAGATCAAAACCAGTTTCCCTGGCGAACCCGGTCGTGGGGGGTCAGACTTCGCCTCATTTGTAGCAGCCGGCGCTCCGGCATTTTCGTTGAGTTCGACAAGTTGGTCATACGGAGTTTATACCTGGCATACCAACCGCGATACGTACGACAAGATCGTTTTTGATGACCTGCGCAACAATGCCATCTTAGCCGCCATCATGGCCTACGAGGCAAGCGAGGATCCAACAACTACATCACGCGATAAAAGTATATTGCCACCAAATGCAAAAACCGGAGAGCCAACCAAATGGCCAGATCCTGTGAAACCGACAAGGAGAGGTGGATTGGATCAGTAAAAAGCACCGTCATTGCGAGCGATAGCGTGGCAATCTCTAAACTATACAGAGCTGATAGAAAGGTGTAGAACCTGCATGGCCGACCTACCTAAGTAGAGATTGCTTCGTACCTCGCAATGACGTTTTTATTTATTTCGCATCCAGAACCGCCGCAGTAAATGCACTCACCTCGCCATCCGGATTAAGTCCAACCGAATCCTGGAAAAGCTTTACTGCGTTGTAGGTCATCTCGCCAAAAATGTTATCTACTCCTCCTGTATCGAACCCACGACGGGTTAATTCGGCCTGTATCTTACCTATTTCTGTTGTTACCATATTCGGGCTTGTCAGTCGGTATATCGGTATAGATGGCGGCCTGTAGGTTAATATCGGGTTAGGGTTATAAGCTACGCCCGGTACCAATACGCCCATATCCCAGCGCCTGCCGTCAACTACTGAATTGACTATGCCATCTTCCCTGCCATGCGCTTCAACCGTTCCGCCGTTACCGTCTGATATTACGATATGCCCTACGGTACCATTACCCGCCAAACGCAGTATTACCGCACCGGGGGTAGATTTTGCTTCCTCTATAGTGACGATCTGCCCCTTTGTATTGGTATCACGGTCCCAAAAGTCGCAATGTTCACCTGCGGCATCGCAACCATACAATATGCCAAAGGTTTGATAGTAAAGCCAGGATACAAATTCGGCACTATCCCAGGGGCCTTTATAGTCGGCATCATTTTTAGGTACCAAAGCACCCAAAGCATAAGGCTCTCCTACGTGCTTATCGCCTAAAATAACAATATCGTCGCCGGTCATTATGACTTTATTTATACATAAAAGTATGCAATAATAATAAATTTTGCGATGACATTATTTTGACAAACAAGGGGTGCCCATTTTGTTTCACCGCATTTCACTTGTTGCAAAATTTTAAATCTGCAACAAATGAAAAATGTGAAACAAGACCTATTAACATTTTTAAAGATTATGATTTAAAATAAAAGAATAATCTTTATATTTGTCGTGTTCAAATTAGTTTTGGTCATGGTTATAAAACCCGTGCGTGGCGTATAAGCTGCGTTATTACGTTTCCCCGTTTAAGGCATATCTCCCCGGTATTGATAAACAGGCTTAAACCAAGCGGTCGCCCTCGTTTCCCTATAAATGATCAATCCTGATTTGGCAATTCATTATTATTCACAAAAACATTCTTACAATTTATGAACGAAACACCTATGGGCAAGCCTTATCAGCATGACGACCCTTTTAACATCAACAACAATTTACCTTTCAGCAATCCAAAAGATTACCCCGCACCACTCCGCATCAATGCTGATGACCTGATGAAACGATCACTGGAGCTGCTTGCCGAAGCTGATCACAAAAAAGGCATACTATCACTGCGCACCTTTGATCAGTGGATGGAGATAGCCAAAAACGAACCCATACCCAAAATGCTATTCAGCGAGTTTTGGCACGAGGGTGAGCTTTGTATCCTCTTCTCTGATACCAACCTGGGCAAGTCGGTACTGGGCATCCAGATCGGCAACAGCATCAGCAATGGCAAACCTATACCAGGGTTTAAGCTGGAGGCTGATATGCAACCGGTAGTTTATTTTGATTTCGAGATGGCAAAAAAACAGTTAGAAGTAAGGTATACTAATAACTATGAAGATCATTTTATATTCAACAATAACTTTTACCGTGCCGAGATTGATACCGATGAGGATATACCCGACGGAATGGAGTTTGAGGAATGTTTAACTTCCTCCTTGGAGCGTGTAATTATTGAAATTAATGCTAAAGTATTGATTATTGATAATATTACTTACCTGCGTAACGAAACCGAGAAGGCCAAAGACGCACTGCCGCTGATGAAGCAATTGAAAGCTTTAAAGCAGAAGTATAACCTGAGCATACTGGCAATGGCACATACACCCAAGCGCGACAAGGCAAAACCCATTACCCGCAACGACCTCCAGGGCAGTAAAATGCTCATCAACTTTTGCGACAGTGCCTTTGCAATTGGCGAGGATGCAAACGATGGCACCGCACGTTACCTGAAACAAATAAAGCAGCGCAATACCAGTCAGATTTATGGCGATAAGAACGTATGCGTGTGCAGGGTAAACAAACCGTACAATTTTTTGCAATATGAGTTTACAGGCTTTGGCAAAGAGAACGACCACCTGCGCGACCGTACGGATGATGAAGAAGAAAAGATGCTGCAACAGGTATCCGAACTGCATGCCGCCGGTAAAACCCTCCGCGAGATTGGCGCCGAACTGGGCATATCCTACTCCAAGGCCCACAGGCTGCTAAAAGACAACGACTAAAATTTGTTTCAACATTTCACCTGTTTCACTTTTTGTGGAGTGAGATGGGTGAAATGGGTGAAACAAGGATAACCTGGTGGTGAATTATGGTGCCGAAGCCTTGTTTCACCCCATTTCACTTGTTTTACAAAAAATAAATTGCAACAAGCAAAACAAATGAAACAAGAAATAAAACCCTTCTGCTTTTGCCTTTAAGCTTTCAGCTCAATATATCGGATATTTCGGCAAAGCCTTTTTCTTTTGCCAGATCAGCAGGCATTTTGCCTCCTTCCATACGCACATTGGTTTCGGCGCCGTTTTCAAGGAGTAATATCAATAGTTCAAGGTTACCGTTTTGTGCGGCAGAGTGTAGTGGGGTGGCACCTGCCTGCTGTTTTACGTTCACCTGTGCACCGTTCTCAATCAGCATACGGGCAATATCATTGTAATTACCTGCGGCGGCCGAATGGATGGGGTGTACATGAAATCCGTTATTGGATGGGAGGTTAACATCGGCACCTTTGAGCACCAGGTAACGCGCCACTTCAAACTGCCCGAAGTAGCAGGCAAGTCCAAGCGGTGTAAAACCATCAGGAGCGTAATCGTTCACTGCATCCGGGTGAGTATAAAGGATATGTGCCACTACATCAAACTTGCCAACAGCCGATGCTTCAAACAGGTTGATCTCGGTCACGAACTTCAACAGCAACTCTGTAACAGCGGGCTTTTTATAGTAGCAGGATAACATAAGCGGCGACACATTAAGAGAAGTATTCTTTGTAGCCAATGAGGGATCGTGCAGCAACAGATCGTTCAGTGCGACCAGGTCGGCAGCGGCGATGTATTCTTCCAGTTTCTCAACGCTCATACCCCAATATTACAAAAAAATCAAATTCAATAATCTGTTGTTAATAACTTCATAAAAGTTAACAACTTTTGATGCAATTGTAATGATGAAAGACTTTTCAAGCATAATAAAATTTAAAAACACTGCCTGATATTTGTTTAATCTATTAACTTTATATTTGCGTTTCAACGTGTAATGTAAAGGATGCCGACTAAAGG